>DATMKB010000468.1:0-3805 GCA_035553635.1 Mycobacteriales bacterium | reverse complement strand
GCGATGATCGCGAAGGTCCACAGCGGGAAGGCGAAGGCGATGACCGCGTAGGACGCGCGGTCGAGCGACCGCGCCGACGGCAGCGTGGCGCCCATGGACAGCGGGAACCGGCTGCTGCCGCCGCGGGCGTCGTAGGCCGCGCGCAGGAGGTACAGGCCGGCGACGACGCCGGACAGCAGGAACGCGCCGGTGCACAGCACGGCCGCGAAGACGTGGATGCGGATCCAGTAGCTGTCGAGCGCCGGCACGAGCGGGCCGGCGGGGGTGTAGAGCACCGTCGCGGCCAGGCCGAGCGACAGGACCACCGGCAGCATCACGAAGGCGCCGATGCCGCGGTCGACGGTGCCCCGCGCCACGAGGACGACGAAGATCACCGAGGCGGAGAGCGTCACCGCCGAGGAGAACTCGTACATGTTCCCCCACGGCACCCGGTCGACCGACAGGCCGCGGGCCACGACCGACACCAGGTGCACCGCGATGCCGGCCACGGTGAAGGCCATGCCGATCCGCCCGGCGCGGCTGCGCACCCGCGACACGACGCCCTCGGCGGGTGCCGGCGGCGCGGCCGGCGGCGGACCGCCGGCGCCGACCATGACGCGGGTGCGCTCGGCGGCGGCGCGGCGGGCGGCCAGCGCCGCCTCCCGCCGGGTGGTGGTGCGGGCCGAGGCCCGGGCCGCCTGCTCGCCGGCGAACGCCAGCATGGCGACGGCGTACAGCAGGATGGCCACGGCCACCGTGTTGTCGGACAGCTCGGCGAGGGCCGCGTTCGTCACTCGTCTCCTCCTGGGTCGCGCGGGGCCGGGGCTCCGCGCAGGCGCTCCGCGAGCGCCGTGAGCTCCGTGGTGAGGCCGTCCGCGCCGGTGCGGCCGAGCCCGCCGACCTCCACCACGGTACGGCCGCCGCCCTCCCCCGGCGCGGCGGGGACGGCGCGCACCCAGACCCGCCGGCGGCGCACGAACAGCGACAGGAGCAGGCCGAGCACCATGCCGCCGGAGGCGACGAGCGCGAGCTCCTTGCCGGGGTCCTGGGTCACCTGCAGGGTCACCCACTCCGGGGTGTCGACCCACTCGAGGACGGCGCCGTCGGGCAGCTGCCAGGTGCCGCCGGGCTCGAGCAGCCGCGGGCGGCCGCCGTCGAGCTCGGTGAGCCGGGCCTTCTCGAGCCGGTACACCGACTGGGTGCCGCCGGCGTCGAGGCCGAGGTTGCCCTCGTAGGCGACGAGCGTCAGGCCCGGCAGGTCGGGCGACGGGTGGATCGAGCCGATGCGCTGCGTCTCGGGGTCCTGCACGGTGGTCGGCGTGAAGACGCCCTCGAAGCCGTACTGGGTGCCGGTGGCGTCGGGCACCTTGACCACGCACGTCGACAGGAAGTTGACGTCCTGCGGCAGGCACGGCACCGGGGCGTCGAAGGCGACCTCGCCGGCGGCGTCGGTGACGCGCAGCCGCGGCGCGTAGCCGTGCCCGATGAGGTAGACGCGGGCGTCGCCGGCCGACAGCGGGTGGTTGACGCGCAGCGCGTAGTCCTCGCGGGGGGCGTCGGGGTCGCCGGCGTCGGGGGTCCAGGTGATGTCGGCCGCGAAGGTCAGCGGGCGGCCGGTCTCGCTGAAGGTGGCGCGGAAGTCCTCGAGCGTGAGGCCGAACGGCACGAGGTCCTCGGGCGAGAAGCGGCGCCCGGGCTCGAGGTCGTCGTAGAGGGCGGCGGTGCTCGAGAAGCTCTTGCCCTCCACGACGAGCACCGAGCCCTGGAAGCCGAAGAGCCCGCCGAGCCCGACGCCGGCGAGCAGCGCCACGAGCGACACGTGGAAGAGCAGGTTGCCGGTCTCGCGCAGGTACCCGCGCTCGGCGCTGACGGCGTCACCGGACCGCACGGTGCGCCAGCCCTTGAGGGCGCGGCGGGCGTCGTCGAGGACGGCGTCGGGCGCGTCGTCGGTGGTCCACCGCTCGCTGACCGGGAGACGGTCGAGCCGGGCCGGCGCGGGCGGCGGGGGCGTGCGCAGGGCCCGCAGGTGCAGCCGCGTGCGCGGCACGATGCAGCCGATCAGCGAGACGAACAGCAGCAGGTAGATCGCGGCGAACCAGGGCGCGGCGTAGACGTCGAACAGCGACAGCCGGTCGAGCCACGGCGCGAGCACGGGGTTCTCGGCGTAGTACTCCTGCACGAGCACCGGGTTGAGGCCGCGCTGCGGCAGGAAGGCGCCCGGGACCGCCGCGAGCGCCAGCAGGAACAGCAGCAGGAGCGCGGTGCGCATGCTCGTGAGCTGGCGCCACGAGTTGCGCACGAAGGCGAGCACGTCGCCGCCGGTGGCGCGCGGGCGCTCCGGGTCGGGGGCGGTCGACAGCCCCGGGTCGGCGGTGAGCGTCACCGTCAGACCACCGTCTCGAAGCCGGCGACCCAGCCGCGCACCTCGGCCATCGCGGTCTCCCACAGGCCCGACAGCAGCAGCAGCCCGACGACGACGAGCAGCCCGCCGCCGACGCGCATGACCAGCCGGTAGTGCCGCTTGACGACGTCGAAGGCGCCGAGCGCGCGGCGGAACGCGAGCCCGGTGAGCACGAACGGCAGGCCGAGCCCGACGCAGTACGCCGCCGTCAGCACGGCGCCGCGGCCGGCGCTGGCCTGCGTGTAGGCGAGGGTCTGCACGGCCGCGAGGGTGGGGCCCAGGCACGGCGTCCAGCCGACGCCGAACAGCACGCCGAGCAGCGGGGCGCCGAGCAGGCCGCGGCTGGGCAGCCACGAGAGCTTGACCGTGCGCTGCAGCTGCGGCAGCAGGCCGAGGAACGACAGGCCCAGCACGACGACGAGCGCGCCGAGCACCCGGTCGAGGACGGCGCGGTACTGCAGCAGCTCGGAGCCGAGGTAGCCGAAGAACGCGCCGCTGGTGACGAACACGGCGCTGAAGCCGGCGACGAACAGCAGGCTGCCGGCGAGCACGCGCCCGCGCTGCACGGTCGCCCCGCGGTGGTCTTCGAGTCCTTGCGGCTCCGGCGGCGCGTCGCCCGCAGCAGGTCGAAGATCACCGCTGGGGGCGGCGGGCGCGACGACGGGCTGCGGTCGGCGGTCGTCGCCGAGCTCGGCGCCGGACAGCCCGGTGACGTACGACAGGTAGCCCGGCACGAGCGGCAGGACGCACGGCGACAGGAACGACACCAGGCCGGCGGCCGCCGCGACGGGCAGCGCCAGCAGCAGCGGCCCGTCGGTGACGGTGGCGACGAAGGTGTCGGCGACGCTCATGACCGGCCCACGTCAGGTCCGCTCGGCGGCGAGGGCCTCGACGGGGCCGCGCAGCTCGTCCTCGGTGAGCCCGCCGATGAAGCGCGCGGCGATCCGGCCCTCGCGGTCGAGCAGCAGCGTGGTGGGCGGCGTCTGCGGCACGAGCGTGCGGAACCGGGTGAGCAGCGAGCCGGACTGGTCGCTGATGGACGCGTAGCGCACGCCGTGCCGGCGCTCGAAGGCGCGCGCGTTCGCCTCGTCGTCGCGGATGTTCACGCCGACGAACGTGACGCCCGACGGCGCGGTGGACTCCGCCACGGCGACGAGGTTCTTCGCCTCCGCGACGCACGGCCCGCACCAGGACGCCCAGAAGTTCAGGACGACGACGTCGCCGCGCAGGTCGGCGACGTCGAGCCGCTCGCCGTCGAGCGTGGTGCCGTCGAGCGCCGGCGCGGGCTCGCGCTCGGCCACCGGCAGCAGGCCGCCGTCGTCGGTCTCGAGGTTCTGCAGCTGCGGCCCGGTGGGCAGCTCGGCCGTGGCGGACGTGCCGGTGCAGCCGGTCAGCGCGAGCGCCGTCGCCAGCCCAGCAGCCAGC
>DATMKB010000467.1:0-3192 GCA_035553635.1 Mycobacteriales bacterium | reverse complement strand
CCCCGACCCGGCGACGCCGATGCGCACCGGCTCGTCGGGCAGGTCGTAGAGCTTGGCGCTGACGGCGTCGAAGTGGCTGCCGCGGTAGGTGACGTACTCGCCGGACCAGAGCGCCCGGATGATCTCGATCGCCTCGCGCAGCATCTCGTGCCGGACGTCGACCGGCGGCCACTCGGCGCCGACGACGTGCTCGTTGAGCTGCTCGCCCGCGCCGAGGCCGAGGGAGAACCGGCCGTCCGAGAGCAGCGCCAGCGTCGCGGCCTTCTGCGCCACGACCACCGGGTGGTACCGCACGATCGGGCACGTCACGTAGGTCATGAAGGGGATGCGCTCGGTCGCCTGCGCGACGGCGCCCAGCACCGACCACGTGTACGGCGAGTGGCCCTGCACCTCCAGCCACGGGAAGTAGTGGTCGCTCGCCACCATGAAGTCGAAGCCGGCCTGCTCGGCGAGCTGCGCGTCCCGGACGAGGTCCTTCGGCGAGCGCTGTTCGCCCATGAGCGTGTAGCCGATGTCCACGCCGCTGCGGTGCCCGCTGCGGCGTCCCCTACGCCTGCGGCGGGTGCACCACGAGCCGCCCGGTGCCGACGACGCCCGGGTGCGTCCCGCTCCCGAGCCAGCCGGCGAGCGTCGGCCCCAGGGCGTCGACGCCCACCCGCGCGAGCCGGCCGCGGCCGCGCAGCGAGACCCGTGCCCGGCCGGCCGCCTGGCGGTTCGCGAAGGTGCCCACCAGCGGCACCGGCAGCCCGGCGGTGCGCGCCTCGACGCCGACCGACCAGCCCTCGCCCTCGGCCCGCACGCGCCCGGCGCCGACGTCGCCGGTGAAGGACGCGAGCGCCTTGGGCAGCCCCCAGTGCGCGCGGCCGCCGTGCACCGACGGCACCGAGTCGACGGCGATGAAGGGCACGTGCACGGTGGGCAGGCCTGCGTGCCTCAGAAGCGGCCCGGCGAACACCTCGCGGTAGGCGCCGACGGGGCTGTCGAGGTAGTCGACGACGGCGCCCATCGTCGTGCCGGTGGCGCCGTCGACGCCGGGGGCCGTCGCGCGCTGCAGCCACACCACGGCGCGCACCCGGCAGTGCCACGGCGGGCCGGGCGTCGACGCGGGCAGCCGAGCCGCGACCTCGGCGGCGAGCACGCTCTCGGGCACGGACGGCAGGTCGAGCAGGGACACCCGCCGATCGTGCACCAGGACGGGTCCCCGGTCCCGTCCCCTTGCCGACCCGGTGCCCGCGTGACCGGGGACTAGCCTCGACCCGGTGACCGCGGTGCGTCGGGGCACGGCCTACGGCGCCGCCGCCTACCTCCTGTGGGGGCTCTTCCCCCTGTACTGGCCGCTGCTGCGGCCCTCGACCGCGCTCGAGGTGCTCGCGCACCGGATCCTGTGGTCGCTGGCCGTCGTCGTCGTCCTGCTGGCGGTCCTGCGCCGGCTCCCGGCGGTGCTGACCGTGCTGCGCGACCGCGGCCGGGCCTGGCGGCTGTCGCTGGCCGCGGTCGTCATCGCGGTGAACTGGACGACGTACATCTACGGCGTCTCGAGCGGCCAGGTCGTCGAGACCTCGCTCGGCTACTTCGTCAACCCGATCGTCACGGTGCTGCTGGGCGTCCTCGTCCTCGGGGAGCGCCTGCGCACGGGGCAGTGGGTGGCGATGGGCCTGGCCGGCGCCGCGGTGGTGCTGCTCACCGTCGAGAACGGCCGGCCGCCGTGGCTGGCGCTCGTGCTGGCGTTCTCCTTCGGCGCCTACGGCCTGCTCAAGAAGACGGCGCGGGTCGGCGCGGTGGAGGGGCTGGGCGTCGAGACGCTGGTGCTGCTCGTGCCGGCCGGCGCGTTCGTGGCCTGGCTGGCGGCCAGCGGGAACGGGACGTTCGGCAGCGAGGGGCCGGCGCACGCGGGGCTGCTCGCGCTCTCCGGCGTCGTCACGGCGGTGCCGCTGCTGCTGTTCGGCGCGGCGGCGAGCCGGGTGCCGCTCACGACGCTCGGGATCCTGCAGTACCTCGCGCCGACGCTGCAGTTCCTCATCGGCGTCCTGCTCTACGACGAGCCGATGCCCGCGGTGAAGCTGCTCGGGTTCGGGCTCGTGTGGGTGGCCCTCGTCCTGTTCACGAGCGAGTCGCTGCGCCAGCGCCGCCGCCAGCTGCGCCTGGCCGTGGCCGAGCCCGCCTAGCCTCGTCGGCGTGCTCGAGCGCTCGGACGTCCCCCTCGCCCCGCTGACGACGCTGCGTCTCGGCGGCCCGGCGAAGCGGCTCGTCACCGCCTACGACGAGGCCGAGCTGGTCGACGCCGTCCGCACGGCCGACGCCGCCGGCGAGCCGGTGCTCGTGCTCGGGGGCGGCAGCAACGTCGTCCTGCCGGACGAGGGCTTCGACGGCACGGTGGTGCGCGTGCTCGTGCGCGGCCTCGCGGCCCGCCGCGACGGCGACCGCGTGCTGCTCGACGCCGCCGCCGGCGAGGAGTGGGAGCCCTTCGTCGCGTCCTGCGTGGCCGACCGGCTCGTCGGCGTCGAGGCGCTGTCGGGCATCCCCGGCCTGGTGGGCGCGGCGCCGGTGCAGAACGTCGGCGCCTACGGCCAGGAGACGGCGCAGACCGCGGTCGCCGTGCGGGCCTGGGACCGCCACGCCGGCGAGGTCGTCCTGCTGCCGCGCGAGCAGTGCCGCTTCTCCTACCGGCACTCGGTGTTCAAGGCCGAGCCCGGCCGCTGGGTCGTGCTGGCCGTGCAGTGGTCGCTCGGCGAGGGGGAGCTCTCGGCGCCGGTGCGGTACGCCGAGCTCGCCCGCCGGCTCGGCGTCGAGGTGGGGGAGCGGGCGCCGCTCGCCGACGTGCGCGCCGCGGTGCTCGAGCTGCGCCGCGGCAAGGGCATGGTGCTCGACGCCGCCGACCCCGACACGCGCAGCGCCGGCTCGTTCTTCACCAACCCGGTGCTCGAGCCCGCGGCGCTCGTCTTGACCCGGCCGTCCGGCTCCGGGAACGCGGGTGGCTCGCCGTCGACCCGCGCGCGCAGGTCCGCGAACGCCGCCGACTCGAGCACCGGGTTGGTGAAGAACGAGCCGGCGCTGCGCGTGTCGGTGTCGGCGGCGTCGAGCACCATGCCCTTGCCGCGGCGCAGCTCGAGCACCGCGGCGCGCACCTCGGCGAGCGGCGCCCGCTCCCCCACCTCGACGCCGAGCCGGCGGGCGAGCTCGGCGTACCGCACC
>DATMKB010000466.1:0-4699 GCA_035553635.1 Mycobacteriales bacterium | reverse complement strand
CCCCACCGCGTGGATCGCGACGGACACGACCGATGCCGTCCGCACGAGCCGCCGCGCCCGCGGTGACGTCGCGGCCCACTGGCTGTAGGCGAGCGCCGCCGCGGGGAGGGCCAGGACCGTGAGCTCGATCGTCAAGCGGTTCCCGTAGATGTTGTCGCCACCCATGAACCTGTTCAACGACAGCTGCGCCGTCTGGTAGGCGACGGCGGCGACCAGCGCCTCCAGGGTCCAGGCGGGGAGGGAGCGCAGCCGGCGGAGGACGGGGACGGCGAGGACCGCGACGACGGGGCTGAAGAGGAGCAGCCCGCACTGCGGGGACACCAGCATCCCCAGGACGTTCTCGGCGCTGAGCATGCTGCCGGACCCGGGGAGCGCGGTGACGCGGTCCATCGCATAGCGGTAACCGCCCTCGAGGCTGTAGGCGCCGAACATGGCCTTGTTCCACGTGAGGACGGCGCCCACCGCGCCGACGGGTGGCAGCCCCGCCAGGAGGAGGGCGCTCAGCGAGCGCCGGCGCCAGGCCAGGCACGTGCCGAGCACCGCGGCCACGAGGGCGAGGTGCGGCCGCGTCATCACCGCGGGCGCCATGGCGAGCCCCAGGAGCAGGGGACGCTGCCGCTGCAGCGCCAGGAGGGCCAGCGACAGCCAGAGGATGTTCGGGCCGTGGGTCCAGAGCTCGGCGGCGGCCGTCGTCCAGATCGCCGTGCCGAACGCGAGCACCGCCACGGCGCTCAGCGCGAGGCGCAGAGGGACGAGCTGGCGCACGACCACGGCCAGCGTGGCCACGGCCGCCGAGGTGAAGAGCACCGCCGACGCCGTGCCGACGACCTCCGGCGGCGCGGAGGTCCACGACAGGAGCGCGGCCACCGGGACGCCGCTGAGGATGACCCCCATGGTGCGGTTGGAGACGATGCTGTCCCCGACCTGGAAGTACCACGGGTTCAG
This sequence comes from Mycobacteriales bacterium, assembly GCA_035553635.1. Lineage (GTDB taxonomy): Bacteria > Actinomycetota > Actinomycetes > Mycobacteriales > SCTD01 > DATLGD01. The sequence continues at coordinate 3,754 of DATMKB010000466.1, read as the reverse complement.
CGGCAGGTCGTCCACCTGCGACAGGTCGAAGGTGCCGTGGCGGACGAACCACCAGGCCGGCAGGGCGGCCGCCTGCCCGTCGAGGTTGTGGCCGGTGCGCCAGTGGGCCGTGAGGGAGAACGACAGGACGGCTGTGGAGACCACCAGCAGCCAGAGCGACCGGTCGCTCGTCTGCGCCCGGACGTACCACGCGAGCAGCCCGTCACGAAGTCGATGCATGGGGGCTGACTCGGCACGCCTGCCCGACACCCTGAGCCGGACATCCGCCCTCAAGCCCCTCTCCAGCGCCGCCGATGGCATCACCAGCGGACGGCGCGGGCGTGCCGTCCTGGCGAGAGGGGTGTGCCATGACCGACCTGTCCGGCGCGAGCCGTTCCGAGCTGCTGGACCGGGCGCTGACCTCCCTGCTCTCGCAGGCGCCGGAGATCGAGGCGGCCGCGGTCGTGTCCTTCGACGGGCTGCCCATGGCCTCGGCGCTGCCGGCGTCGATGGACGAGGACCGCGTCGCGGCCATGAGCGCCGCCCTGCTGTCGCTGGGCGAGCGCGCCGCGGAGGGCCTCGGCCGGGGCGAGCTCTCGCAGGTCTACATCGAGGGGGAGACCGGCACGGTCTTCCTCGTCTCCGCCGACAACGAGGCCGTGCTCGTCGCCGTCGCCGCCCAGGGCGCCAAGGCCGGCCTGATGCTCTACGAGGTGCGCCGCGCCGCCGCCGCGGTGGCCGACGCCCTGCGCGACGACGAGCCGGTCGCCCCCGAGGTGCCGCACCAGGTGGCCGCCCCGGTCGCCGAGCCCGTCGCGGCGCCGGTCGCCGAGCCGCACCTCGCCGCCGTCCCCGACGAGCCGGCCCTGGCCGCCGTGCCCGCCGAGCCGGCGCCGTCGTACGTCTCGCCGCTCGACAGCACCTGGAGCTCGTCGTACGCCCCGTCCGGCAGCACCTGGCCCGCCACCGGTGCGAACGGCACGACGCCCTCCTGGTCCTGACGACCGCTCGACCTGCCCCTGACGGTCCCGACGGACGGACGCACCCATGAGGCTCGAGGGAACGCTCGACGCGTTCAGCCTCCCTGACATCTTCCAGCTGCTCAGCTTCACGAAGAAGACCGGCGCGCTGCACCTGCGCCGCCCGCTGACCGGGGGAGCGGTGCAGCACGGCGTCGTGCACGTGCGGGGCGGTGCCGTCACCGGCGCCCGCGCCGACGTCACGCGCCAGGAGCTGGCCCGCCGGCTGCTGGGCACCGGCCAGGTCGACGACGAGGCGCTGGCCTCCGCCGCCGAGCAGCTCGCCGACGAGCCGGGCGCCGGTCTGGCGCGCCTGCTCGCCGAGCGCGCCGACCTCGCGGCCGACGTCGCGGTCGGCGTCGCCCGGGAGCAGATCACCGACGCCGTCTTCGACCTGCTGCGCTGGCCCGACGGCGAGTTCGCGTTCGTCGTCGACGAGGCCGACGTGGACGACCTCGGTGCCGAGCTGCCCGTCGAGGACCTCGTCGCCGAGGGCCGCCGCCGCCTGGAGGCCTGGCCGGCGCTGGCCGAGCAGGTCCCCGCCGCTGACGCCGTCCTGCGGCTCAACCCGGCGCCCGCCGAGGCCCCGGTCGCCTCGGTCGAGGAGTGGGCGCTGCTCGCCCTCGTCGACGGCCGCCGCACGGTCGGCGAGCTCGTCGCGCTCGCGGGCCGCGGCGAGTACGCGGTGGTCTCCTCCCTCGCCTCGCTGGTCGGGCGGAAGCTGCTCGTCGTCGGCGCGCCCGGCGACGACCGGCTGCTGCGCCGGCACCACCTGCTGTCCGCGCTCGAGGGCGTGCCGGTCGCGGTCGAGGAGCCGGCTGCTGCCGCTCCGGTGGCCGTCGCCGAGCCGGCCCCCGCTCCGGCCCCCACGCCCGAGCCGGCGCCGGCACCGCAGGCCGCCGCCCCGGTCGTGCCGGCGCCCGCCGCGCCGCGCGCGCCGGTCATCCCCGAGCGCCCGGAGCCGTTCACCCCGGCCCGCCGCCCGGACCACCCGGAGGACGTCCCCGCGCTGGTGCGCGCGTCCGCCGGTGACGGCGCGACCGTCACGTCACTCGCCGGCCACGGGTCGGTCAACGGGGCGACGGCCATGCAGCCGGCGCCCCAGCCCGCCGGGGTCGTCGAGCGCGACCCCAGCGTGAACAAGAGCCTGCTGCTGCGGCTCATCGCCGGTGTGAGGGGGCTGTAGTGGCAACGAGCAAGCCGCGTCGCAAGCACGGCGGGACCGCCGTCAAGATCGTGGTCACGGGGCCGTTCTCCGCGGGCAAGACCACGCTGATCCGCACGATCAGCGAGATCACGGTCCTGTCGACCGAGAAGGACATCAGCGACCACACCCGGTCGCGCAAGGCCGAGACGACGGTCGCGATGGACTTCGGCCGCATCACCATCGACCGCGACCTGGTCCTCTACCTGTTCGGGACGCCCGGCCAGGACCGCTTCGACTTCATGTGGGAGATCCTCGGCGAGGGGATGCTCGGGTACGTCCTGCTCATCGACTCCTCGCGCGAGGACTCGCTCGAGGAGGCCGTCGGCATCCTCGAGGCCTTCCGCAAGATGGCGCGGGTGCCGTTCGTCGTCGCGCTCAACCGCGCCGAGGGGCTCGACCCGGCCGACGAGGACCGCGTGCGCTCGGCCCTCCAGCTGGACGCCGGCACCCCGGTCGTGCCGTGCGACGCCACCGACCGCGAGTCGGTCAAGGCCGTGCTGCTGGCGCTGCTGTACTCGGTGGTCGACTCGCTCGACGCCGCGCCGGCCGAGCAGGTCGCGAGGGCCTGACGATGGGGTGGTTCCGCAAGGAGCCGAAGGGCCGGCACGCGCTCGGGGCGGCGGTGACGTCGATCCCGAGCGGTCCCGTCGCCGCACCGCCGCTGGTGCCGGCGCAGCCGGTGGCGCCGGTGCGGGCGGAGCGGCAGCCGGTGGGCCCGGTGCAGCCGGCGCCGGTCCGGCAGAGCGCGACCGGACCGTCGCCCGTCGCGCCGGTCGAGCGCGTGGTCACGGCGCCGCCCCCGGTGCTCGACCCGCTCGTCGCCCCGCTCGAGCTCCTCGACGTCGTGCCGGCGGCCGGTCCGCTCCTCGTCGACGACGCCGCCCGGGCGGCCGGCGCCGCCGCCGCGCCGGTCCGGTCGTGGCAGCCCGCGGCGGCGCCGGCCGTGCTGGACGAGCCGCCGCCCGTGGTGACCGCGGCTCCGGCTCCGCCAGCTCCCGCTCCGCTGCTCGTCGACGACGCCGCCCGGCGGCTGCCGGACGCGCCTGCGCCCGTGGCGGCGCCGGCTCCCGCCTGGGTGCCCTCCCCGGTGGCGTACGCCCCGCCGTCCGCCCAGGCGCCCGTGTCCGGTCCCCGGGTGGAGCTCGGCTTCACCGACGGGAGCTTCCGCATGCTCGACCCGCAGTCGACCGCCGCGCAGCGACTCAACGCGCTCGTCGGCGAGCTCACGCGCCCGTCCGGGACGGACGGTTCAGCAGGTCGCTAGTCGCGCCGAAGACCCCAGCGTGACCCACGGAGGGACGGCGTGAAGCAGCTCGGCGACATCCTGCTCGAGGGCGGCCACGTCACGCGCGAGCAGCTCGACCACGCGGTGCAGGAGCAGCGGCGCCTCGGCCGCAGCCTCGGCCGCGTGCTGGTCGACCTCGGCGTGCTGTCGGAGTCGCAGCTCGTCGCCGCCCTGGCGACGCAGATCGGCATGCGCTTCGTCGACCTCGCCGACCACCCGGTCGACGGCTCCGCGGTCTCGCGCGTCCCTGACACCGTCTGCCGC
>DATMKB010000465.1:0-2310 GCA_035553635.1 Mycobacteriales bacterium | reverse complement strand
AGCACCTGCGCGCCCTGCGACAGGGCGGTGCGCACGACGGCGCTCGCGAGCGAGCTCTCGGTGAGGACGCCGGTGACGAGCAGGCGCCGGCCCTCGAGCAGCATCAGGCGGGGACGCGCGCCGACAGCAGGTCGAGCAGCTGGCCGACGGTGCGCGTCTCGGCCAGCTCGTCCTCGGCCAGGCGCACGTGCAGCTCGTCCTCGAGCGCCATGGCGTACTCGACCAGCGCGAGGGAGTCGACCGCGAGGTCGTCGACGAAGCTCGTGCCCTCCTGCAGGGCGTCGGCGGGGACGTCGAGCAGCCGCTCGGCCACGGACCGCACGACGTCGAGGAGCTCGCTGCGCTGCACGGCGCCAGCGTAGGGGCGGGTCACCAGGGCGTCGTGCGGGCGGTGCCCGCAGCGCGGTCGGCCATGGACTGCAGCCGCGCGGCGAGCTCGGCCAGCACCTCCGGGCGCACCCGGTACACGTGCAGGCCGGCGCGCACCGTGCTGTCGACGAGCCCCGCCTCGCGCAGCACCTTGAGGTGGTGGGAGACGAGCGGCTGGGCCATCCCGGTCACGGCCACGAGGTCGCGCACCGGCAGCTGGCGGTCGAGCAGCAGCCGCACGAGGTCGGCGCGGTGCTGCTCGGCGAGCGCCTGCAGCACCGCCGCGCTGTCGACCTGCGACGGCGCCGGCGGCGCGGGCGGGCCGGCGCCGAGGCGGGCGCGCAGCGCGGGCTTGTCGGTCTTGCCGACGGCGTTGCGCGGCAGCGCGTCGACCACCTCCACGACCTTGGGCGCGGCGTAGTCGGCCATCCGCTCGCGCACCCAGGCGCGCACCTCCGCGGCGGTGAGCGGCCCCGAGGCGACGACGAACGCGGCCACGGCCTCGCCGGCGAGGGCGTCGTGCACGCCGACGACGGCGGCGTCGTCGACCGACGGGTGCTGGCGCAGCAGCTCCTCGACCTCCGCGGAGAAGATCTTCGTGCCGCCCCGGTTGATCATGTCCTTGGTGCGGTCGAGGACGGTCACCCGCCCGTCGTCGTCGATCCGTGCGACGTCACCGGTGTCGAACCAGCCGTCGACCACCGCCGCGGCGGTGGCCTCCGGGTCGTTCGCGTAGCCGGTGGTCACGAGCGACCCCCGCAGCCACAGCTGCCCCGGCTCCCCGGGCGGCAGCACGGTGCCGCGGTCGTCGCGCACCTGTGCCTCCATGCACGGCAGCGGCCGCCCCACCGTGCCGGGACGCGCCCGCAGGTCGTCGTCGTCGGCGATGCAGCCGGGGGAGTGGGTCTCCGACAGGCCGTAGACGTCGAGCAGCCGGACGCCGTCGAGCCGCTCGCGCAGCGCGGCCTGCAGGTCGGCCGGGAACGGCGCGCCGCCGGCGGCCACCCGGGTCAGCGCCGGGAGGTGCTCCCGCGACAGCTCCGGCACGCGCAGGCACAGCCGCCACCACGACGGGACGGCGTAGGCCCAGCTGACGCGGTGCTCCCGCAGCAGCGAGACGTACTCGCGCGGCGAGGCGGTGTCGACGAGCAGGCACGTCGCGCCGCCGAGGAAGGCCGGCAGCACGTGCGCGTGCATCGCGGAGATGTAGTACAGCGGGAACCACACCGCGGTGACGTCGTCCGGGCCGAGCTGCAGCAGCCGCTGGTAGCTCATGCCGCTGTGCACCGAGCAGCGGTGCACGACCTGCGAGGCCTTGGGCCGCCCGGTGGTGCCCGAGGTGAACACGACGGCGTAGGTCTCGTCCTCGCGCGGCGGGTCGGCCGGCAGCGGCGGGCCGTCGGCGCGCAGCACCTCCGCGAGCGGCAGCGGCGAGGCGGCGCCCGCCGCCCGCAGGCCCTCGAGGTGCTCGTCGCTGCCGAGGGCGAGGCGGGCGCCCATGTGGTCGAGCATGTAGGTCCACTGCGCGGGCGCGAGCCGCGTGTTGAGGCCCACCGCCACCAGGCGGGCCCGCGCGCAGGCGAGCACCGCGACGGCGAGGTCGAGGGTGTTGCCCGAGGCGACCGCGACGGCGTCGCCCGGCTCCAGCCCCCGCCCGCGCAGCGAGCGGGCGGCCCGGTCGACCGCCGCGGCGAGCTCCCGGTAGGTGACCGACGGCCCGCCGGCCTCGACGACCGCCGTCCGGTCGGGCCACAGGCGCACGGCCCGGTCGAGCGCGTCGACGACGCTCGACGGGCGCCGCGCGTAGGACCGCGCGGGCGCACCGAGCCAGGTCTCGACGACCACGCGGCGCGCCACGGCGAGGAACGGACCGCGCTCGGGCTCCGGCAGCAGCAGCCGCACGCTCGGCCGGCGGTCGCGCCGCACGAGCGCGGTCCGTTC
>DATMKB010000464.1:0-7152 GCA_035553635.1 Mycobacteriales bacterium | reverse complement strand
ACGCTCATCATGCTCGTGCTCGTCGTCGGCCTGGCCGTCGCCGTGGCCGCCGGCCTGTGGGTGTCGCGGCTCATCGTCCGGCCGCTGACGGTGGTCAAGGACGTGCTCGGCGGGATGGCCGAGGGCGACCTCACGCAGACCACCGGCATCGACACCCGCGACGAGGTCGGCCAGATGGCGCAGGCCCTGGACACCTCGATCGAGAACGTCCGCAGCACCGTGGGGGCGCTGACGGAGAGCGCCACGACGCTGTCGTCGTCGTCGGAGGAGCTGTCCGCGGTGAGCGGCCAGATCGCGGCGAGCGCGGAGGAGACGTCGGTGCAGTCCGGCGTCGTCTCGGCGGCCGCGGAGCAGGTGAGCCGCAACGTGCAGACGGTGGCCACCGGCGCCGAGGAGATGGGCGCCTCCATCCGGGAGATCGCGCAGAACGCCACGGAGGCGGCGCGCGTGGCGGCCAGCGCGATGCAGGCCGCCGAGAACACGAACGCCACGGTGGCCAAGCTCGGCGAGAGCTCGGTCGAGATCGGCAACGTCATCAAGGTCATCACGTCGATCGCCGAGCAGACCAACCTGCTCGCCCTCAACGCGACGATCGAGGCGGCGCGCGCCGGAGAGGCCGGCAAGGGCTTCGCGGTGGTGGCCAACGAGGTCAAGGACCTCGCGCAGGAGACCGCCAAGGCCACCGAGGACATCGGGCGCCGCATCGAGGCCATCCAGGCCGACACCCGCGGTGCGGTCGAGGCGATCGCCGAGATCAGCAGCATCATCTCGCGGATCAACGACTACCAGACCACCATCGCCTCGGCGGTGGAGGAGCAGACCGCGACGACCCAGGAGATGAGCCGCAACGTGGCCGAGGCGGCCACCGGCTCGTCGGAGATCGCCGCGAACATCGTCGGCGTGGCGGACGCCGCCCAGACGACCAGCGCCGGCGTCGTGCAGTCGCAGGGCGCCGCGACGGAGCTCGCCCGGCTGTCGACCGAGCTGCGCCAGCTCGTCGGGCAGTTCCGCGTCTGATCGACCGCCCGGGGCCGGCGCGACCCGCCGGTCCCGGGCGGCCCCCACCCGACGTCCTCCGGAGGTCCGAACCGTGCACGCCCTCGTCATCGACGACTCCCGCGCGATGCGGATGATCCTGCGCCGGACGCTCACCGGCCTGGGGTTCACGGTGGCGGAGGCCGGGGACGGCAGCGCGGCCCTCACCGCCATGGCGGAGCAGCTGCCCGACGTCTGCCTCGTCGACTGGAACATGCCGGTGATGGACGGGCTCGCGTTCGTCACGGAGGTGCGCAGCCGCAAGGAGTGGCGCGGCGTGACGCTCATGATGGTGACCACCGAGAGCGAGCACGGCCAGATCGTGCGCGCGCTCGCCGCCGGGGCGCACGAGTACGTCATCAAGCCGTTCACCACGGAGGCGATCGAGGACAAGCTGGCGCTCCTCGGGCTGACGGCGGCGTGACGTGAGGCCGATCGACGTGCTCGTCGTCGACGACTCCGTCGTCGTGCGGCGGCTCGTGACGTCGGTGCTGGAGTCCGACCCCGGCATCCGCGTGGCGGGCACCGCCGCGAACGGGAGCATCGCGCTGAGCAAGGTGCAGCAGCTGGCGCCGGACGCCGTCACGCTCGACGTCGAGATGCCGGTGATGGACGGCCTGGCGACGCTCAAGGAGCTGCGGCGCACGCACCCGCGGCTGCCGGTCGTCATGTTCAGCACCCTCACCGAGCGGGCGGCCACCGCGACGCTCGACGCCCTCGCGCTCGGCGCGAGCGACTACGTGACCAAGCCCGCCAACGTCGGCAGCGTGCAGGCCGGGATGGCGAGCGTGCGCGACCAGCTCATCCCCAAGATCAAGGCGCTCTGCGGCCAGCGGGCGGCGCCCGCCGCGGTCGCCGCGCCGGCGCCTGCGGTGCCGCACCCCGCCGCGCCCGCCGGCGACCTGCCGGCGCGCGTCGACGTGCTGGCGGTCGGTGCGTCGACGGGCGGTCCGGACGCCCTCGCCGCGCTGCTGCCGCAGCTGCCCGCAGACCTGCCGGTGCCGGTGGTGGTGACGCAGCACATGCCGCCGGTCTTCACCCGGCTGTTCGCGCAGCGGCTCGACACCGCCTCGGCGCTGGCGGTCAAGGAGGCGGAGGACGGCGACGTCCTGCAGCCGGGGCTGGTGCTGCTGGCCCCCGGCGACCGGCACCTCGACCTCGAGGCCGCCGGCGGGCAGGTGCGGGTGCGGCTGAGCACCGCGCCGCCGGAGAACTACTGCCGGCCCGCGGTGGACGTCATGTTCCGCGCGGTCGCGTCGGCGTACGGCGGCCGCGTGCTCGCGGTGGTGCTGACCGGGATGGGCCAGGACGGCGCACGCGGCGCCGACGTGCTGCGCCGCGCGGGCGCCGAGGTGCTCGTGCAGGACGCCGCCACGAGCGTCGTCTGGGGCATGCCGGGCGCGGTCGCGACCGCGGGCCTCGCGCACCGGGTGCTGCCGCTGCCGGCCGTCGCGGCCGACGTCGTCTCCGTGCTGCGCCGCGGGCGCGCGCCGCAGCGGCTCACCGCGGGCAGCGCCTCATGACGATCGCGACCTCCGACTTCGACTACATCCGCGACGTCGTGCGCCGGCACTCGGCGATCGTCCTCGACGACGGCAAGGAGTACCTCGTCGAGTCGCGCCTCATCCCGCTCGCCCGGCAGGAGGGCGAGTCGAGCATCAGCTCGCTCGTCAGCCGCATGCGCACCGACGTGAGCGGCCGGCTGACCGCCCGCGTCGTCGACGCCATGACCACCAACGAGACGTCGTTCTTCCGCGACGTCCATCCCTTCGACGCCTTCGCCACCACCGTGCTCCCGTCGCTGCTCGAGCGGCGGGCCGCCCAGCGCTCGATCGACCTGTGGTGCGGCGCGAGCTCGAGCGGCCAGGAGCCCTACACGGTCGCGATGCTGCTGGAGGAGGCGCTGGCCGGGCGCCCGGGGTGGACCGCGCGCCTGCTCGCCACCGACCTCAGCGCCGAGATGGTCGAGCGCACCCGGCAGGGCCGGTACTCGCAGCTGGAGGTGAACCGCGGCCTGCCGGCACCGCGCCTCGTGCGGCACTTCGACCGGGTGGGCACGGAGTGGCAGGTCAAGCCGTCACTGCGCGCGGTGGTGCAGGCCCAGCAGCTCAACCTCGTGGCGCCGTGGCCGCCGCACACCGGCCCCTTCGACGTGGTCTTCCTGCGCAACGTCCTCATCTACTTCGACGCCGACACCAAGCGCTCGGTGCTGCGCCGCATCCGCGGCGTGCTCCGGCCCGGCGGCGTGCTGTTCCTCGGCAGCGCCGAGACCACCCTCGGCCTGGACGACCGCTTCGAGCGGGTCGTGATGGGCCGGGCCACCGCCTACCGGGTCCCGGAGTGAGGAGGTCCCCGTGACGAGCGAGGCGCAGGTCGTGACGGTCGAGCAGGTCGTGGCGGTGGCCGAGGAGGTGTGGTCGAGCCTGCTGGGCGAGCCCCTCGTGCCGCTGCTCGTGCCGGAGCAGCCCGGCAGCCCGGAGGACGCCGGCCGCACCTCCGGCCGCGTGCTCATCCGCGGCGCCTGGGAGGGCGGCGTCGTGCTGGCCGGCAGCGCGCGGCTCGCGCGGACGGTGGCGGCCGCGATGTTCGACCTGCCGCAGGAGCAGCTCACCGACGACGAGGTGCGCGACGCCTTCGGCGAGCTGACGAACATGGTGGGCGGCGGGATCAAGAGCCTCGTGCCCGGCCCGAGCACGCTGTCGCTGCCCGCCGTCTCCGACGACGCCGGCGCGCTCGGGGCGCCGGGCCGCGAGGTGCTCGGCGCCGTCCGGCTGAGAGGCAGCGCCGGCGCCCTCGACGTCGCCGTCTGGGGCGGCTGACGCCGGTCTGCACGCCCGGTCGGTCCGGCCCCGCTGCCCCGACCGGAGCACGCCGGCGCGCGCGGTCGGGTGGTCCTCGCGCCGGCGGTGGCCGGGCCCCCGGGGCCCGGGTACACAGGAGCCGTGCACACCGTGCTCAGCGCCGCCGTCCTGGCCCTCGACCTCGCCCGCCACCCGCACGGTGCGCGTGTCGCCGACGTCCTCGACCGGGCGCTCGTGCTGGGCGCCGCGGACCTCGCGGAGCTGGCCGCCCTGCGCGACCCGGCGGCCCCGGCGGCGCGCGAGCGCCTGCTGGTCGAGGCCGCCGCGCGCCCGACGGCCGGTCCGGTGCTGGCCGCCGTCGCCCGCACCGCCGCCGCCGGGCCGCTGGCCGACGGCGTCGCCGCGGTGCTGGGGTCGAGCCTGCTGGCCCGGCTCGACGCGGTGCTGCGGCTCGTGTCGCGCGAGGTCGGCCCGGACGACGACGCCGTCCTCGACGCCGTGGCCGCGGCCTGGACCGGTGACGACGGCGACGACGCGCGGCTGCTCGGCGCCCCCTGGTCGCGCACCTGGGGCGAGCGCCCGCCGCCGCCCCCGCCGGCGCTGCGCCGGCGCGCGCTCTGCGACCTCCTCGAGGCGGTCGGCGGCGCCGGCCCCGACCACTGGCGCGCCCTCGACGCGGCGCACGAGCGCGCCCACGCCGGCCTGGCCTGGTCGGAGCGCATGCACGCCGCGTGCGCCGCCGTCGCGGCCGCGGGGCACGAGCGCGACACCGCGCGCTGGCACCTCGCCGCCGTGCGCGCCGCCCCCGCCGACGCCGGCGAGCGCGTCCTGCCCGGCGCCATGATGTCCGTCGTCGCCGCGGTGCAGGCCGTCTGCGCGGGTCCGCGCCTCGACCCGGAGGTCTCCGGCGCCCTGCTGTCGCCGCTGCGGAGCGTGCTGCCCGGCGCCTGCTGACGCAGCGTCACCCGGTCCGGTGCTCATGTCCCCCCGGAAGGGGCCGATCCGCACGGTGGCGGACCCAGGACGGGGCCGCCACGAGGTGAGGGGCACGGATGCCGGACAGCGACGTCTCGCGCGCGCGCACGCAGGTGGCGGGGCCACCGCTGCCGCAGCCGCGCCCGGCGGAGCGCCCCGGCGCGGTGCCGCCGGCCCTGGTCGGGCAGGCGCTGACCGCCTGGTCCGCGCACGACGACGGGTGCCTCGCGCTGCTCGTCGACGACGGGGACGGGCCGCGGGTGCGCTGGGTCAGCGCGCCCGGCGCGGAGCTGGTCGACCGCCGCCCGGAGGAGCTGCTCGGCCAGCCCCTCGACCGGCTGCTGCCGGCGCAGTCCGCCGCCGGCCTGCTCGCCGAGCGGCGCGTGGTGCAGCGGTCGCTGGTCGTGCCGCGCCGCGACGGCACGCAGGTGGGCACCACGGCGACGGCGCTGCCCTTGGCCGGCACCGGCCGCCCGGCCTGGGTCGTGCGGCTCGTCCGCCAGCCCGACCCGGGCGGCCTCGCCGAGGAGCTGCGGGCGGCGCACGAGCGCTTCCGGGCCCTCGCCGACCGCGCTCCGCTCGCCGTCTTCTGCGCCCCGTCGGGGGAGCACGTGCGGTACGCCAACCCCTGCCTCGGCGACCTGCTCGGCGTGCCGCCGGAGGCGCTCACCGGCACGGCATGGCTCGACCGGGTGCACGCGGAGGACCGGCCGGCCGTGGCGTCCGCCCTCGCGCGCGTGCTCCGCGGCGCCGCGCAGGACCTCCCGCTGCGGGTCGTGCGGCCGGACGGGGAGCAGCGGTCGGTGCGGGCGCGCGTCGTCCCGGTGCGCGACGGGAGCGGCACCGGCTTCGTCGGGACGCTCGAGGACGTCACCGAGCGCCAGGTGTGGGAGGCGTCGCTCGCGCACGAGGCCGCGCACGACCCGCTCACCGGCCTGCTCAACCGCAGCCGCCTGCTCCACCTGCTCGACGAGCAGCTGCGCGCGGCGCCGGCCGGCCGGCCGGCCCTGCTGCTCGTCGACCTCGACGACTTCAAGCGCGTCAACGACGCCCTCGGCCACGACGGCGGCGACCGGCTGCTGCGCGAGGTGGCCCGGCGGCTGCGGCACGCGGTGCGCGAGGGCGACGTCGTCTCGCGCTTCGGCGGCGACGAGTTCGCCGTGCTGTGCGCCGACGTGCCCGACGAGCGCACGGCCGGCGAGGTGGCGCGCCGCGTGCACGGCGCCGTCACCGGGCCCCTGCGGCTGGGCGGCGCCGCCGTGCCCGTCTCGGGGAGCATCGGCGTCGTGCTGGCCGGGCCGGGGCACGTCGAGGCCGCCGACGTGCTGCGCGACGCCGATGCTGCGATGTACCAGGCGAAGAGCGCGGGCAAGGACCGCTGGGCGCTGTTCGACGAGGCCGCGCGGCAGCGCGCCCGCGACCGCGTCGCGCTGAGCGAGGACCTGCGCACCGCCGTCGCGGAGGGCACGCTCGGCGTGCACTACCAGCCGGTGGTGCGGCTGCCCGACGACGACGGCGCGCCGCCGCTGGCGTCGGTCGAGGCGCTCGCCCGGTGGCACCACCCGCAGCACGGGCCCGTGCCGCCGGCCGACTTCGTGGCGCTCGCCGAGGAGGAGGGCCTGGTGTCGGGCCTCGGCCTGCACGTCCTGCGCTCGGCCTGCCGGCAGATGCGCGCGTGGCAGGGCGACCTCGGCGACGCGGCGCCGAGTGCGGTGTCGGTGAACGTCTCGGCGCTGCAGCTCGCCGAGCCCGACTTCCCCGACGTCGTCGCGACGGTGCTGCGGGAGACGTCGCTGGACGGCGGCGCGCTCTGCCTCGAGCTCACCGAGACCGTCGTCATGCAGGACACCGCGGCCGCGGCCAAGGCGTTCTGGCGGCTGCACGCCCTCGGCGTGCGCATCGCCATCGACGACTTCGGCACCGGCTACTCGTCGCTGGCGGTGCTGCGGCGGCTGCCGTTCGACCAGCTGAAGATCGACCGGAGCCTGCTCGTCGACCTGCGCGCGGACCGCCACGACCCGGTGGTGGCGGCGGTGGTGGCGATGGGGCGCGCGCTCGACCTCGACGTCGTGGCCGAGGGGGTGGAGACCGAGGACCACGTGCGCGAGCTGCGCCGGCTGGGCTGCCCGTACGCCCAGGGCTACCTGTTCGGCCGGCCGCTGCCGCCGGACGACCTCGCCCGCTGGGCCCTCGGGGCGCGGGTGGCGGCGACCGGCTAGCGGAGGAGGTCGCCGCCGCCCGGCGCGGGGACGTTCACCAGCGAGTGCGCGGCGCGCTCGAGGTGGTCCCAGATGGCCGCGCGGGCGTCGTCGTCGACGTCGAGGCGGGTCACCGCCGCGAG
>DATMKB010000463.1:0-3045 GCA_035553635.1 Mycobacteriales bacterium | reverse complement strand
GAGGAGGCGGCTTGCGTCAGTCCTTCTGGTCGGCGAGCTTGCCGCGCAGCTGCAGCACGGCCTTGGTGTGCATCTGGCAGATGCGGCTCTCGGTGACGCCGAGCACCTGGCCGATCTCGGCGAGCGTGAGGCCCTCGTAGTAGTAGAGCGTCACGACGATCTTCTCGCGCTCCGGCAGCGTGTTGATCGCCTTGGCCAGGAGGTGCTTGGTCTCCTCGGTCTCGAAGGCCTGGACCGGGTCCTCGGCCCGGGTGTCCTCGAGGGTGTCGACGAGCGAGAGCTTGTCGCCCTTCTCCCCGCCGGTGTTGAGGAGCTCGTCGAGCGCCACGACGTTGACGAAGCTGACCTGGCTGAAGATCTGGTGCAGGTCCTCGAGCGCGATGCCGAGCTCCTGCGCCACCTCCGCCTCGGTGGGCGTGCGGTGCAGCCGGGCCTCGAGCGCCGCGTAGGCCTTCTCGACCTCGCGCGCCTTGTAGCGCACCGAGCGCGGGATCCAGTCGATCGAGCGGAGCTCGTCGATGATCGCGCCCTTGATCCGGCTGATGGCGTAGGTCTCGAACTTGATCGCGCGGTCGAGGTCGAACTTCTGGATCGCGTCGATGAGGCCGAAGATCCCGTACGAGACGAGGTCGGCCTGCTCGATGTTCGGCGGCAGGCCCACGCCGACGCGGCCGGCGACGTACTTGACCAGCGGCGAGTAGTGGAGGATCAGCCGCTCGCGCAGGCGCTCCTCGCCGGTCTGCTTGTACTCGCGCCAGAGCTCGGCGATGGCCGACTCGACCTCGGCCTTCTCCTCCTCCGTCATGCCCGCGTAGCGGCCGCGGGTGCGCACCACCGGCGCGGCGGCGGGCTCGTCGGGAGCGGAGGACGCGTCCTCGACCGCGACGTCGGCGCCGGCGTCGGTGGTCGGGTCCGCGGTCACGTCGTCGTCGGTCATGCGCTCGGGCGCGGCGTCGGGGCTCCGACGCCGGGGCGGGCAGCCACGTCGACGAGCCGGCCCGCGCGCTCAGGCTCGGGGGTGCGCGCGGTCATAGGTCGTCCTCAGCCTCTCGACGCTGACGTGCGTGTAGATCTGGGTGCTGGCGAGCGTAGCGTGGCCGAGGAGCTCCTGGACGCTCCTCAGGTCAGCTCCTCCCTCGAGCAGGTGGGTGCCCGCGCTGTGCCGCAGGCCGTGCGGTCCGAGGTCCGGAGCGCCCGGCACGGCGGCCAGCCGCCGGTGCACCACCGTGCGCGCCGTGCGCGGGTCGAGCCGCCTGCCGCGCCGCCCCAGCAGGAGCGCCGGACCGCTCGCGGAGCCCGCCCACCGCGGCCGGCCGCGCACGAGCCAGGCGTCGAGCGCCCGCTCGGCCGGCAGCCCGAACGGCACCGTGCGCTCCTTCGCGCCCTTGCCGAGCACCCGCAGCACGCGCCGCCCGCGGTCCACGTCGTCGACGTCGAGGCCGCACAGCTCGGCGACCCGGATGCCGGTGGCGTACAGCAGCTCGAGGACGAGGCGGTCGCGCAGGTCCTCGGGGTCGTCGCCGTCGACGGCGTCCAGCAGGCGCAGCGCCTCGTCCTGCCGCAGGACCTCGGGCAGCGGGCGGGTGCGGCGCGGCGCCGCCAGCAGCGGCCCGGGGTCGGAGGCCAGCCGGCCGGTGCGGGCCGCCCAGGCGGTGAAGGCCCGCGCGGCGGCACCGCGCCGGGCGAGGGTGGCCCGCGCCGCGCCGGCCGCGCGCGTGCCGGCCAGCCAGCTGCGCAGCAGGGCGAGGTCGAGGCCGGCGACGTCGTCGACCCCCGCCGCGGCGGCGTGCGCGAGCAGTCCGCCGACGTCGCCCGCGTAGGCCCGCACGGTGTGCGGCGACCGCCCCTTCTCCAGCCGCAGGTGGCGGACGAAGGCGTCGAGCGCCTCCTGCAGTACCGGCGGGAGCACCTCCTGCGGCGCCACGGGCTGCGCGGCGGCGTCGGCGGTCACCCGCGCACGCTGCGTGACCGGGCCCTCGCCGGTCAAGGCGGCTCGCCGGGAGCGGCATGGCGGTCAGCGGTCCCGGCGCGCCCGAGCAGCAGGGACGGCGGCGGCGACCGCGAACACCTCCGTACCCCAGCACCCACCGCACCAGGAGGCACCTGTGCGCACCCGCACCCTCGTCGCCCTCTCGCTCGCCACCGTCGTGGCCGTCCCGCTGACCGCGGGGGCCTCCACCGGGACGACGCCCGGCAAGGACGTCCAGACCATCACCGGCTCGGTGCTCGTCCCGAACCCGACCAAGGAGGCGCCGGTCGTCGTCACCCGGCACAGCCGCTCGGCCGGCCTGCTCGGGCCGGAGACCAACGGCGTCGTCGGCTGGTACTTCCCGGTCGACCGGTCGACGTGGGGCGGCGAGTTCGCCCTGACCACCACGACCGCCGGCGCCGACCTCGACATCATCTTCTACACCGACCCCGGCACGCTGAACGCGGCGCCCGCAGCCGCCGCCGAGTTCATCGGCACCGACGGCGACGGCGAGTCCGGCATCGTCCCGACCGGCGCCGTCTCGGCCGTCCTGTTCCCCTCGGGCGCGCCGAACGCCTCCTTCTCCTACACGGGGCGCGCGCCGGTGCAGCTCGAGATCGGAGCGGGCACGCTCGACGCGACGATCCGCCTCGGCGGTGCCGTCACCTGGGTCAACCGCACCGACGACTACACGTTCGTCGACGGCGGCACGGCCTTCGGGGCGCCGCTGGCGCAGGGCACGGGCATCCCGATCGGCGGCACCTTCACCGCCACCCCGAAGAAGGCCGGCGTCTTCAGCTACAGCACCTCCGCCGGCACGGGGACGCTCACGGTCCTGCGCTGACGCGCCTTCCGCCGGGGGCCGGGTGACCGGCCCCCAGCGGGGTGAGCCGGAAGCCGTCGGGCAGCTGCTCGACGAGCCCGTGCAGCACGAGCGGCGGCAGGACCTGCTGCACGAGCAGCGCCGGCACCCCGGCGGCCCGGGCGATGCCCGCGACGCCGGCCGGCCGCCGCACGGGGACGGCGTCGAGGACCGCCCGCGCCGAGGCCGACAGCGCGTCGCGGGCGCGCACCTC
>DATMKB010000462.1:0-2798 GCA_035553635.1 Mycobacteriales bacterium | reverse complement strand
GGGTGCCCGTGGGCACGTCGGCGGAGCCGGACCGCAAGGTGCACCCCGGCCACGACTGGTTCTACGTGCTCGAGGGGACGGTGCGGCTCGTGCTGGGCGGGCGCGAGCACGTGGTGCGCGCCGGCCAGGCGGCGTCCTTCAACACGATGACGCCGCACTCGGTGACCGGCCTCGGCGGTCCCGCGGAGATCCTGTCGATCTTCGACCACCACGGCGAGCGGGCGCACTTGCACGGGTAGCCCTTGCCGTTCCGGCAAGGGCCCTTGCAGGGGTGGCGTGCGCGGCGCACCGTGGTCGGCAGGAGGTGCGACATGGCACAGGAGATCGGGCAGGAGCACGACGTCGTGGTCGTCGGCGGCGGCGCGGCCGGGCTGGCCGGGGCGCTGCAGCTGGCGAGGTCGCGACGCCGCGTGGTGGTCGTCGACGGCGGGCAGCCGCGCAACGCCCCGGCGGCCGGGGTGCACGGGTACCTCAGCCGCGACGGCATGCCGCCCGGCGAGCTGCTGCGAACCGGCCGGCTGGAGGTGCAGGGCTACGGCGGTCGCGTCGTCGACGGGCACGTCGAGCAGGTGCTGCGCCGGGACGACGGGAGGCTCGACGTCGTGCTGGCCGACGGCCGCACGCTGACCGGCCGCCGGCTGCTCGTCGCGACCGGCCTCGTCGACGAGCTGCCCGACGTCCCCGGCCTGCGGGAGCGGTGGGGGCGCAACGTCCTGCACTGCCCGTACTGCCACGGGTGGGAGGTGCGCGACTCGGCGGTCGCGGTGCTCGCGTCCGGGCCGATGTCGGTGCACCAGGCGCTCATGTTCCGGCAGCTCACCGACGACGTCACCTACCTCGCCGCGGCCCTCGCCCCCACCGCCGAGCAGCGCGAGCAGCTCGACGCGCGCGGCATCCGCGTGGTCGAGCAGGCGGTCACCGGGCTGCGCGTCGAGGCCGACCGGCTCACCGGCGTGCTGCTGGCCGACGGCAGCACGGCGCCGTGCGACGCGCTGGTCGTGGCGACGCGGATGCGCGCGC
Source organism: Mycobacteriales bacterium (assembly GCA_035553635.1). Taxonomy (GTDB): domain Bacteria; phylum Actinomycetota; class Actinomycetes; order Mycobacteriales; family SCTD01; genus DATLGD01. The sequence continues at coordinate 1,778 of DATMKB010000462.1, read as the reverse complement.
GCACGGGGTTCCTCGCCGGCCTGGGGCTGGCGGCCGTCCCGCACCCGACGGGCGTCGGGGAGCACCTGCCGGCCGACGCGCAGGGGCGCACCGAGGTGCCCGGCGTCTGGGTCGCGGGCAACGCCACCGACCTCACCGCGCAGGTCGGCGCCGCCGCGGCCGCGGGGGCCCTCGCCGGTGCCGCCATCAACGGCGACCTCGTCGCCGAGGAGACCGCGGCGGCCGTGCGCGCACTGCGGGGCGCTGCGTGAGCGCGTTCGACGGCGCGTACTGGGAGGACCGCTACCGCAGCGGGGCCGGGACGTCCCGGCGGGGGCCGAGCCCCTCGCTCGTCGCGGAGGCCGCGGCCCTGCGTCCCGGCCGCGCGCTGGACGCCGGGTGCGGCACGGGCGGCGACGCGCTCTGGCTCGCCGCGCGCGGCTGGCAGGTCACCGCCGTCGACGTCTCGGCCACTGCCCTCGAGGCGGGGCGGCAGGCCGCGGCGGAGCTCGGGCTGGCCGCCCGCACGTCCTGGGTGCACGCCGACCTCACGACGTCGGGCCCGGGCCCGCCCGGCTTCGACCTCGTCTCGTCGCACTACGTGCACGTGCCCGGGCCGTTCGAGGACCTCGTCCGGCGCCTCGCGACACGGGTGGCGCCGGGCGGCCGCCTGCTCGTGGTCGGGCACGCCGCCGGGTCCGGCGACCACCCGGGCGGCGCGCAGGTCGACGTCGGGCAGGTGCTGTCGGCGCTGCCCGCGCCGGAGTGGCGGGTGCGGGTCGCCGAGCCCCGGACGCACGTCGTCCACCGGCCCGGCGGCGCCCGGCGGGTGGAGCTGCACGACGTCGTGGTCGTGGCCGACCGGACCTGAGACGCCGCCCGCTGGGTAGGGGGTCGCCATGGACCTCCGGACGCTCGGGCGCAGCGGCTGCGCCGTCTCCAGCTACGCCCTCGGCACGATGACCTTCGGCGCCGAGACGGACGAGGCGGGCGCGCACGCGCAGCTCGACCTGTTCGTCGAGCGCGGCGGGACGCTCGTCGACACCGCCGACGTCTACTCCCGCGGCGCGTCCGAGGAGATCGTCGGGCGGTGGCTCGCGGCGCGGCCGGCGGACGTGCGCGACCGCGTCGTCCTCGCCACCAAGGGCCGCTTCCCGATGGGCGACGACAGCAACGACGCCGGCCTGTCGCGCCGGCACCTCGCGCGGGCGCTCGACGCGTCCCTGCGGCGGCTCGGCGTCGACGCCGTCGACCTGTACCAGCTGCACTCCTGGGACCCGCTCACGCCGCTCGAGGAGACGCTGTCCTTCCTCGACGACGCCGTGCGGGCGGGCAAGGTGCGCTACGCCGGGCTGTCGAACTTCACCGGCTGGCAGGTGCAGAGGACGGTCGACCTCGCCGAGGCCCGAGGTCTGCACCGCGCGCGACCGGTGACCCTGCAGCCGCAGTACAGCCTGCTGGTGCGCGAGGTGGAGTGGGAGATCGTGCCGGCCTGCCAGGCGGAGGGGCTGGGGCTGCTGCCGTGGGGCCCGCTCGGCGGCGGGTGGCTGTCGGGCAAGTACCGCCGCGACGAGCCGCCCACCGGCGCGACGCGCCTGGGCGAGGACCCGGGCCGCGGCATGGAGGCCTACGACCGCCGCGGGCGCACCGCCCGCACCTGGGACGTCGTCGACGCCGTCCGGGCCGTCGCCGAGGCGCGCGGCGCGACGATGCCGCAGGTCGCGCTGGCCTGGCTGCACGACCGCCCGGGCGTCACGTCGGTGATCCTCGGCGCGCGCACGGTCGAGCAGCTGGAGGAC
>DATMKB010000461.1:0-3628 GCA_035553635.1 Mycobacteriales bacterium | reverse complement strand
GCAGCACCGGGACACGCCCCGGCTACCCAGCGTGATCGACGTCTCGCCCGCGGACTTGAGCGCGGGCACCCGGGTGCCCGCGCTCAAGTCCGCGGGCGAGACGTCGATCACGCTGGGTAGCCGGGGCGTGTCCCGGTGCTGCTGCGCCGGCGGAGTCGGCAGGAGGAGGCGGGCGTGGGGCGAGGGCCGCTGCCGGGCACGCCGGCCCAGCGCCGGGCCACCGCCGCCCTGGCCCTGCTCGCCCTGTGGCTGCTCCTGCCCACCGGGGGCGAGCGCCTCGACTCGCTCGTCAGCGGCGGGGCGTGGATCGCGTCCGCCGCCGTCGCGACGGCCGCCTGCCTGTGGGCCGGCTCCCGGGGCGGCCGGACCGGCCGTGCGTGGCGGCTGCTCGCCGTCGCGAGCGCCTCCTGGGGCGCCGGCTGCGTGTGGTGGGTCGTCCTCCACCTGCGCACCGGCCTGGCCCCGCCGTTCCCCTCCCCGGCCGACGTCGGCTTCCTCCTGTTCCCGCTCGTGGCCGTCCTCGGCCTGCTGCGGCTGCCCGGCCTGCCGCCGTCGCGCACGAGCCGCCTGCGTCTGCTGCTCGACGGCGCGGTGGTGACGGCGTCGCTGGTGCTGCTCGCCCAGCTGGCCGGCATGGCCCACGTGGGGCGTCCCGGGGCGGCGGCCCTCACCGGGCGGCTCGTCTTCATCGCGCTCGAGATGCTCGCCGGCACCGTCGCGCTGCTCGTGCTGGACCGGGTCCGCCGCGGTGGCGGCACCGGCGTCCGCCGGGCAGCCGCGGGCGTGCTCGTGGTGGTCCTGTCCGACGTCCTCTACAGCGCCGTCGCCTCCGGCAGCGGCTACGTGGCCGGCGGTCCGGTCGACGTCCTGTGGTGCGCCGGCTTCCTGCTCGTGGCGGACGGCGCGCTGGCCCGCGCGACGCCGGACGAGGACCCGCGCCCGGGCACCCGCCTGCTGCCGGCGCTGCCTGCCGCCGGGGCGATCGCCGCACTGGTCCTGTCCGGACGGCTCGGCGCGGGGCTCGACCTGCTCCAGACGGCCCTGGTGGTGGCCCTCGGCGCCGCCCTCACCGCCCGGCAGGTGCTGCTCGGGCTCGAGAACGCGGCCCTCCAGCGCGCGCTGGCGCAGGAGGTGGCGGAGCGCACCGAGCAGCTCGACGCCGCGGTGCGCGACGTGCACCGGCAGGCCCGCACCGACCCGCTGACCGGCCTGGCCAACCGCGATGGCTTCGTCGAGGCCGCCGTGGAGGCGCTGGCGCACACCGGCGACGACGGCCGCACGGCGGTCGTCCTGCTCGACCTCGACCGCTTCCAGGAGGTCAACGACGGCCTGGGGCACGACGTCGGCGACACCGTCCTCGAGGCCGCGGCCCGGCGGCTGGCCTGCGGCCTGCGCCCCGGCCAGGTGCTCGCGCGCCTGGGCGGCGACGAGTTCGCGGTGCTGCTCACCGACCTCCCCCGCAGCGCCGACGCCGTCGCGGTGGCCGAGCGCCTCGCGCGCCTCATGGGCGCGCCCCTCGACCTCGGCCCGTTCGAGGTCGTCGTCGGGGCGAGCGCCGGGCTGGCCGTGCACACCGGCGCGCCGGCCGACCGCTGGGCGCGCGAGATCGCCGTCCGCGACTTGCTGCGCGACGCCGACACCGCGCTGCACGCCGCCAAGGCCGACGGCGGCGGCACGTCCAAGGCCTTCCGCCCGGAGATGCACACGGCCGTGCGCCGGAGCCTGCAGCTGCAGGTCGACCTGCGCGCGGCGCTGCAGGCCGGCGCCCTGCACGTGCACTACCAGCCGGTGGTCGACCTCGTGGCCGACCGCGTGGTCGGCGTCGAGGCGCTCGCCCGCTGGACCCACCCGGTGCACGGACCGGTGCCGCCGCTCGAGTTCGTCGCCGCCGCCGAGCGCAGCGGCCTGGTCGTCGCGCTCGAGCGCATCGTGCTCGACACCGCCTGCGGGCAGCTCGCCGCCTGGCGACGCGCGTCGCCGGGGCTCACCGTCGCCGTCAACGTCAGCGCCCGGCACCTGCGCGAGCACGACCTGCTGGAGACCGTCATCTCGACGCTCGGCCGGCACGGCCTGCCGCCGTCAGCGCTCGTGCTCGAGGTCACCGAGAGCCTGCTCTTCCACGACGACGACCACGTGCGGCGGGTGCTGGGCCAGCTGCACACGGCGGGCGTGGGCCTGGCGCTCGACGACTTCGGAACCGGCTACTCGTCGCTGTCGCGGCTGGTCGACTACCCCTTCGACACGCTCAAGGTCGACCGGTCGTTCGTCAACGGCATCGACCGCGGCACGGGCACCGCGGTGCTCACCGCCACCCTGGCGATGGCGCGCGGGCTCGGCATGCGCGTCGTCGCCGAGGGAGTGGAGACGCCCGACCAGCTGTCGTTCCTCACCGACAGCGGGTGCGAGCTGGCGCAGGGCTACCTGCTGTCGCGCCCCGGTCCGGCCGCCGACGTCGGACCCGTGCTGGGCCGGCGGCTGCTGCCCGGCCCGCGGGTCAGCGGCGGCTGAGCGACGCCGCCAGCTTCTCGGCGGCCCGGCCCGGGTCGGCCGCGCCGGTGATGGGCCGCCCCACCACCAGCAGGTCCGCGCCGTCGGCGAGCGCCTGCTCGGGAGTGGCGGTGCGGGCCTGGTCCTGGGCGTCCGCGCCCGAGGGCCGCACACCCGGCGTGATGAGCACGGTGCCGGGCCCGACCTCCGCGCGCACGGCGGCGACCTCCTGCGGCGAGCAGACCAGCGCACGGGCGCCCGCCCCGACGGCGAGGGCCGCGAGCCGGCGGACGGCGTCGAGCGGCGGGCCCGCCAGCCCGACGGCGTCGAGCACCGCCGGCGACATGCTCGTCAGCACGGTGACGGCGGCCACGTGCACGTCGGGCGCCGCCTCGACCGCGGCGCGCACCATGTCCGCTCCCCCGCTGGCGTGCACCGTGAGGTAGCGCGGCGCGAGCGGCGCGACGGCGCGCGCGGCGCCGGCCACCGTGTTCGGGATGTCGTGCAGCTTGAGATCGAGGAAGAGCTCGACGCCCTCGGGCCGGAAGCCGGCGACGCCGTCCGGGCCGGTGCGGCAGAACAGCTCCAGCCCGACCTTGACCACCTGCACGTGCGGCGCCACGGCGTCGGCCCACCGCTGCGCGGTGGTGGCGTCCGGCGCGTCGAGCGCGACCGCGACCGGCGCCCTCACCGCTGCGCCCCGACCGGGTCGGGGTCCTCCGGCACGTGGGCCTCCGGCGGGCGGTGGGCGTAGCCGACGGCGTCGGTGAAGCGCTCGAAGCCGCGGGCCTGCAGCGCGTCGTGGAGCTCGGCGAGGACGCGCACCGGAGCGGTGGGGTCGCCGAACACCGTGGTGCCGATGCTCACGGCGCTGGCCCCCGCGAGCACCAGCTCGAGCGCGTCGAGCCCGGTGCGCACCCCGCCCATGCCGAGCACCGGCACGTCGGGCAGCGCGGCGTGCACCTGCCACACGCACCGCACCGCGACCGGCCGGATGGCCGGGCCGGACAGGCCGCCGGTGACGCCGGCGAGCGCCGGGCGCATGCGGTCGACATCGATGACCATGCCGAGCAGCGTGTTGATGACCGACAGGCCGTCGGCGCCGGCGTCACCGGCGGCCTGTCCGGCCCCGCCATCCGGC
>DATMKB010000460.1:0-5442 GCA_035553635.1 Mycobacteriales bacterium | reverse complement strand
GGTCGTGGGGCGGGGCGGTCAGCGGGCGGCACGCAGGCCGGGCCGGGCCGCGTCAGGGCCGGTCAGGGCCGGTGCGGCAGGCGGCGCCGGGCCGCCCGCCGAGGCGGGACGTCGATGTCCACACCTCCGTCCACAGTCTGTGGGTGATCGCTCCGGGCGGTGCCGGGGGTCCGTCGCGCGGCCCGGCGCGCGGTGCGCGAGCGGGGACGGCGCAGGTGCCGGCACCGGCGGGGGCCGGGAGGAGGACGGCGGTCGACCGGCCTCCGGGCGGCGGACGCTAACAGCCGCTTCCCGCGCGGCACAAGGCCGTGTCCACAGGCCGGACGCTCGGGTGCACAGGACGTCCACAGCACCGGGCACAGCGCCGGGCACAGCGCCGGACGCCGTCGGCGGCCCGCTCCCGGCGGCGTGTCCTCGCCGCCGGTGTTTGACCCTCTCTCGCGGCCCCGCGTACCGTAGGACGGTCTGTGCCCGCGCTCTGGTCGGCGGCTCGCCCGTCCGGCCCGGCGCACTCCGTCCGCCGCGCCCCCCGCGGGCCGGCCGGGGGGCGGCACGCACGTCCCGACGCGTCCCTCGAGAGCCCTCGAGCGGACCCACGAGCCAGACCGGAGCCCGCACCGTGAGCAAGCGCACCTTTCAGCCCAACAACCGCCGTCGGGCCAAGACCCACGGCTTCCGGCTGCGCATGCAGACCCGTGCCGGTCGCGCCATCCTCGCCGCCCGCCGCCGCAAGGGCCGCAAGGAGCTCTCGGCCTGACGGCCGGCCGCCGGCCCCGCCGACCCCGACCGCCCCGGCCGTGCTCCCGCGTCCCGCGCGCCTGACGCGCTCCGCCGACTTCACCGAGGTCGTGCGGCGCGGGCGGCGTGCCGGGCGCCCGCTGCTGGCGGTGCACCTGGCCGCCCCCGTGGGAGAGCCGGGGGAGCCGGCCGGCCCGGCCCGCGCCGGGCTCGTGGTGAGCAAGGCGGTGGGCGGGTCGGTCGTCCGGTCCCGGACGTCGCGCCGGCTGCGGCACCTGCTGCGCGACCGGCTGGCGGCGCTCCCCCCGGGCACGCGGCTCGTCGTCCGGGCCGCGCCCGGCGCCGGCACCGCCTCGAGCGCCGCGCTCGGCGCCGACCTCGACGCCGCGCTGGCGCGGCTGGCCGGCCGCCGGTGAGCCGCCCGGGACCCGTCGCCCGGGTGCTCCTCGCGCTCGTCGGCCTGTACCGCCGGGGCATCAGCCCGCTGCTCGGGCCGCGGTGCCGCTTCTCCCCCACCTGCAGCGCGTACGCCGCCGGGGCGCTCACCGCCCACGGCGCGCTGCGCGGCAGCTGGCTCGCGGTCCGCCGCGTCGCCCGCTGCCACCCCTTCTCCCCGGGCGGTCTCGACCCGGTCCCGCCGGCTCGCCCCGACGTGACAGCCTCGGCGAGGATGGACCGCAGGACGAGCCCGTCCCCCCGCCCGTCCCGACCGGCCGCGCCCGCGGCCCGAGGAGAGCTCCCGTGCTAGACGCCCTGGCCACCCCCGTCGGCTACGTCCTCCGCTACATCCACGAGGGCGTGTCGCTGGTGTTCGACCCGGCGTCGGGCTGGGCGTGGGGCCTGTCGATCGTCCTGCTGACGATCACGGTCCGGCTCGTGCTGTTCCCGCTGTTCGTCAAGCAGATCAAGAGCCAGCGGCGCATGCAGGAGATCGCGCCGATGGTCAAGGAGCTGCAGAAGAAGCACAAGGGCGACCGGGAGACGCTCAACCAGGAGCTCATGAAGCTCTACAAGGAGAACAACGCCAACCCGGTGGCCGGCTGCCTGCCTCTGCTGCTGCAGCTGCCGGTGTTCTTCGCGCTCTTCCACGTCATCCGCAACTTCCGCGAGGACGACCCGCGCGAGCGCTTCGGCCTCACGGCCGAGATGTTCGTCGAGGGCGGCCGCGCGCAGGTCTTCGGCGCCCCCATCGCGGCGAACTTCCGCGACAGCGCGGAGTTCCTCGCCACGCTCGGCGCCGACAGCACGACCGTCGTGCGCATCGTCTGCGCCGTCCTCGTCCTCGTCATGGGCGCCACCACCTACTGGACGCAGCGGCAGATGATCGCCCGGGCCGGCGCCACCGACCCGCAGCAGGTGCTCATCCAGAAGTTCCTGCTCTACGTGCTGCCGCTGTCCTTCGCGGTCTCCGGCGTGATCTTCCCGGTCGGCGTCCTCCTCTACTGGTGCACGACCAACATCTGGTCGATGGGCCAGCAGGCGTACGTCATCAAGCGGATGCCGCCGCCGGTGGCCCCGGGCGCGAGCGGCGCCGCCGGCAAGGGCCCGACGGGCGGTGCCGGCCGCGGCCCGTCCGGCTCCGGCTCCGGCTCCACCGGCCTCAAGGGTCCCCGCGGCGGCCGCTCGACCGGCGGCGGCCCGTCGGCGAAGGCCCCGGCCGCCGTGCCCGCCGAGACCGTCCCCGCGCCGTCCGCCGCCGGCGCGAGCGCGGGCGGCGGCGCCGCCCGCCCGGCCGGCCGTCCCGCCGGCGCCGCCAAGGGCCGGGCCGCCGGCTCCCGCCGCAACAAGAAGCGCGGCGGCCGGCGCTAGCCTGCCCGCCGCCCCCGCTCCCGCCCGACCGACCACGAGGACCTCGACTCATGACCGCCGCACCCGACCCCGCCGGCGACGGCGCTGACCTGCTCGTCCGCGAGGGCGACATCGCCGGCGACTACCTCGAGCGCCTGCTCGACATCGCCGACGTCGACGGCGACATCGACATGGACGTCGAGGGCGACCGCGCCGTCGTCGCCATCGTCGGCGACGGGCTCGACGCCCTCGTCGGCCCGCACGGCTCGGTCCTCGAGGCCGTGCAGGAGCTGACCCGCCTGGCCGTCGTGCAGCAGACCGGCGTCCGCAGCCGGCTCATGCTCGACATCGGCGGCTGGCGCGCGGCCCGCAAGGCCGAGCTCACGGAGATCGGCACCCGCGCCGCGCGCACCGTGCTCGAGACCGGCGAGCCCAAGCGCCTCGCGCCGATGACCCCGTTCGAGCGCAAGATCGTCCACGACGCCGTCGCGGCCGTCGACGGCGTCCGCAGCGAGTCCGACGGCGTCGAGCCGGAGCGGCGCGTCGTCGTGCTGCCGGACGGGGACTGACCCTGCCGAGCCCCGGCGGCCCCGACCCGGCCGCCGACCGCCCCGCGACCGGAGAGAGGGAGGAGCCGACCGTGCCCACCGCGAGCCTGCTGGCGGCGCCTCCCGTCCCGGACGCGGCGCGCGCCGCGCTCGGCGACGGCCTGCCCGTCCTCGAGCGGTACGCGGCGCTGCTCGCCGGGCCCGGGGTGGAGCGGGGCCTGCTCGGTCCGCGCGAGACGCCCCGGCTGTGGGAGCGGCACGTCCTCAACTGCGCCGGCCCGGCGGCCCTCGCCGCGCCCGGCGACCTCGTCGTCGACGTCGGGTCCGGCGCCGGGCTGCCCGGCCTGGTGGTGGCGGCGCTGCGGCCGGACGTGCGCGTGCTGCTCGTCGAGCCGCTGCTGCGCCGCGCCACCTTCCTCTCCGAGGCCGTCGAGGTGCTGGGCCTGCGCGCGGTCGAGGTGCGGCGCGCCCGTGCCGAGGAGCTCGCCGGCACCGTCGAGGCCGACCTCGCGGTGGCCCGCGCGGTGGCGCCGCTCGACCGGCTCGCCGGCTGGACCCTGCCGCTGCTGCGCGAGGGCGGCCGGCTCGTCGCCCTCAAGGGCGCCTCGGCCGAGGAGGAGCTCGCGGCGGCCGACGACGCCCTGCGCGCGCTCGGCGGCCGCGACGCGCGCGTCGTCGAGCTCGGCGACGAGGCGGCGCTGACCGCCTCGCGCGCCGTCGTCGTCGAGCGCGGTCCCGCGCCGGCCGCCCGCCCGTCCCGCCGCCGGGGCCGGCGGTGAGCGGCGTCGGCCTGGGCTGGCCCGGGACGCCGGCCGCCTCCGGGCGGCGCTCGCTGCTCGGCTGGCCGGGAGAGGACACCGCGCCGGTCGAGGCGTCGGCCGAGCCGCCGGCTGATCAGCCGGTCGAGACGCTGGCCGAGCAGCCGGTCGAGCCGGCCGCTGCCGGGGCCGAGCCCGGCGCGCAGCCCCCCGCCGCGCCGCTCGACGGCGAGCCGGTCGTGCCCGCGGCCGACCTCGACGTCCCCGGCGCCGTGCCGGTCGCCGACCCCGGCGTGGAGCCGGGCGAGCAGCCCCCGGCCGAGCAGGTCGAGCCGGCCGAGCCCACCGAGCTCACCGAGGCCGTCGACCTGCGCGCCGAGCTGGCCCGCCTGCTCGACGCCCCCGACGACGGCCCCCCGGCAGCCGACGGCGCGCCCGGCGACGACCTGATCGACGTCGACCTCACGCCCGAGGACGTCGCCGCCGTCATCACCAGCGCGCCGATCGCCCGGGCCCGCGCCGCGCAGCGCGACGAGCCGGTCAGCGGGGAGGCGGCCGGCGGCGGCGACACCCCCATCGGCGAGATCGCCGCCGCCGCGGTGCGCGCGCTCAACCCGGGCGGCCGCTTCGACTTCCCCCGGCCGCCGCGCCGGCGCATCCTCACCGTCGCGAACCAGAAGGGCGGCGTCGGCAAGACCACGACCACCGTCAACCTGGCCGCCGCGCTCGCCCTGCACGGCTCCAAGGTGCTCGTCCTCGACCTGGACCCGCAGGGCAACGCGAGCACCGGCCTCGGCGTCGAGCACCACAGCGGCGTCGCGGGCGTCTACGACGTCCTCATCGACGGCCTGCCGATCGCCGACGTCGTGCAGCAGGCGCAGGGCGTGCCGAACCTGTGGTGCGTCCCGGCGACGATCGACCTCGCCGGCGCGGAGATCGAGCTGGTGTCGGTCGTCGCGCGCGAGAGCCGCCTCAAGCGGGCCATCGACGCCTTCCTCGACGGCCCGGGCGCCGAGCTCGACTACGTCCTCGTCGACTGCCCGCCCTCGCTCGGCCTGCTCACCGTCAACGCCATGGTGGCCACCGAGGAGCTGCTCATCCCGATCCAGTGCGAGTACTACGCGCTCGAGGGGCTCGGCCAGCTGCTCAAGAACGTCGAGCTCGTGCGCGGGCACCTCAACCCGGCGCTGCACGTGTCGACCATCCTGCTCACCATGTACGACGCCCGCACCAAGCTCGCCGACCAGGTCCGCGAGGAGGTCCGCAGCCACTTCGGCGACACGGTCCTCGCCACCACGATCCCGCGGAGCGTGCGCGTGTCGGAGGCCCCGGGCTACGGTCAGTCGGTCGTCACCTACGACCCCGGCTCGCGCGGGTCGTTGGCCTACCTCGACGCCGCCCGGGAGATCGCCGAGCGCGGTGCCGCTCCTACAGCACAGGAAGGGGACGCGCCCACGTGACGATCCCTCGCCGCACCGGCGGGCTCGGCCGCGGACTCGGCGCCCTCATCCCGACGGGCCCCACCGCCGACGCGCCGCCCGCCCCGCCGGCCGCCTCCCCGCTGACCGGCTCGTCGCGCTGCGCGGCGCGGGCCCGGGCGATCGGCGCGC
>DATMKB010000459.1:0-3195 GCA_035553635.1 Mycobacteriales bacterium | reverse complement strand
CCGGCTAGGAGCCCTGCGGCGGCTCGTCCTCGCCGGACTCCTCGGCGGCGTCCGCCTCCTCCTTGGTGCGGTGGACGGCGCCGTCGGCGTGGTCGGGCGGGCCGTAGACGGTGTAGAGGACCAGCGGGTTCGGGCCGTCGTTGACGAAGTCGTGCTCCGTGCCGGCCGGCACCACGACGACGTCGCCGGCGACGACCTCCTGCTCCACGCCCTCGACGACGGCCTTCCCGACGCCGCTGACGAACGACAGGATCTGGTCGTTCTCGTCGTGCGTCTCGAGGCCGATCGAGCCGCCCGGCGGGACGGTCATGATCACGAGCTGCGTGTGCTCCCCGGTCCAGAGCACGCGCCGGAAGTCGGCGCTCTCCTCGGCGGTCTTCGCGATGGGGAAGTGGACGATCTCTGCCATGCGGTCGGCCTTCCCGACCGCCGGCCCGTTACTCCTGACCGTCGCCGTCGTCACCCTTGCGACGGTCGCGCACGACGACGCCGGCGACGAGCAGCACGACGACGAGCGCCGGCACGAGCACCGGGATCGCGAACAGCAGCGGGTGGTCGGCGAGGACCAGCGGGGCCCCGCTCACCGCACGCCCGCCGGCACGCGCGGCGGCACCGGGGTGCGGGCGGGCGCGCCCCCGCCGCGGCGGCTGTAGCGGCCCACGCCCCAGCTGATCGTCGCGACGATCGCGAGCGTCGCCACCAGCACCACGAGGTTCGACGCGCCCCACAGCCACGCCGGGGCGTCCAGCTCGCGCTCGCGCTGCAGGACCTCGATCTCGGGCGTCGCCGGCCGGGTGACGCCGTCGGTGGCCGGCACCTCCTCGGCGTCGATCGCCTCGTCGCGCGGCAGCCACAGCGGCACCGCGTAGAGCTGGCGGCCGTCGTGGACGCGCAGCAGCGTCTTCCACGTGCCGTGCAGGGGCACCGGCTCCGTGGTGCGGTAGGTGCCCTCGCCGGTGCGCTCGAGCGGCTGCACCACGAGCCCGTCGCCCTGCCAGGCGGTCATCTGCACCCAGGCCGGGTCGTCGACGGCCGGCTGGCCGGACGCCCGGCTGAGCTGGACCTCGACGTCGCCGGTGCGCGGGTCGGCGCTCGCCTCGGTGACCCGGAACGTCGCCTCGACGTCGTCCGGCACGGTCGCGACGAGCCCGTTGGCGATCGCCAGCGACATCGCGAGCACGGCGCCGACCATGACCGGCCGGGCCACGGCGGGGCGGGGCAGCCGGCGCTGCAGGCCGAGGGCGAGCAGCGCGCCGATGAGCCCGCCGCTGACGCCGCCGACCACGGCCATGAGCGTGCCCTCGACGAGGATGTCGCTGTTCCAGGACAGCGTCTTGGCCACCTGGGTCCAGGCCCACTCCGTCGCGTGGCCGAGCGTGCCGACGACGAGGCCGGCGACCGCGCCGAACAGCAGCGGCCGGCGGGCCAGCGCGAGGGCGACGAGCTCGACGAGCACGGCGGAGCCGAGGTAGAGCGGCAGGCTCGGCGGGATCTCGCCGAAGACGGGGCCGACGAGCAGCGTGATGGTGCCGCGGACGACGAGGAAGAACGTCGCGGCCACCAGGGCGCCGCCCTTGCCCATCCACAGCCGGGCGGCGACGAGCGCGACGCCCGCGGCGCCCGCGATCATGAAGGGCTCGAGGACGAGGCGGAACTGCGGGACGCCGAAGTCGAACTCCCCCTGGAACACCGACAGGCCGAGCAGCAGGCCGCCCATCGCCGAGCCCTGCCGCACGAAGCGGCCGATGCGGCCGGCGCGGCGCTCGGCCTGCGCGGGGCTGTCGTCGCTGGACAGCGTCCCGTGGCCCTCCTGCTCGAGCACGAGCAGGCCGACGAGCGACAGCCCGGCGCCGCCGATGAGCATGAGGTGGGTGGGGCCCCACAGGGTGACGTCCTGGCCGAACAGGCGGTGCCACACGTCGTCGAGCGGGAAGCCGAGCAGCGCGTAGAGCCCGGCGGAGGTGAGCAGGATGCCGCCGACCGGCACGTACCAGCCCTTGACGAAGCGGACGGCCGCCGGGCCGGGGCGCTCGTCCAGCGGCATGGCGCAGGCCAGCACGCCGCCGGCGAAGACGCCGAACAGGCCGAACAGGATGAGGAAGTGCGCGGGGTTCGCGAGCGGCCCCTCGTCGCGGCCGACGCCGATGTGCAACGAGATGTCCCAGAGCATGCCGAGCAGCGCGGTGAGCAGCGACAGCGTCGTGAGGACCGTCGGCAGCGCCACCCAGGCCGGGACGCCGGTGGCCCGCCCGAGGCGGTCGCCGGCGCGCTGCAGCACCGTTGAGCGCCGTGTCCGGTGCGCCCACACGAGGCCGAGCAGCACGGCGGTCAGGCCGAGGCCCAGCGCCGTGGCGAGCAGGACCTCCCCGATCGCGGCGCCGCCGGCGGGGCGGGTCTCCTGTGCGAGCACAGTCAGGGCTCCGTTCGTCATGGGGCCATGCAACACTAGATGATGTCACATGGACAAGTGTCATGTGACGGACGACACTGGTCCTACCCCGTCCCGAGGAGGTCCCCCCTGCCCACCGAGCACGACGCCGACGGCGCCGTCCCCGCGGACGACCTGACGGTCGACCAGCTGGCGGCCCGCGTCGGCATGACCGTGCGCAACGTCCGGGCGTACGCCGCCCGCGGCCTGCTGCCCCCGCCGCGCCTGGTCGGCCGCACCGGCTACTACGGCCGCACGCACGTCGCCCGGCTGCAGCTGGTGCGCTCGATGCTCGCCGAGGGCTGGTCCCTGGCCGTCATCGAGCGGACCCTGGCCCACGCCCCGGCCACCGCCAGCACCACCACGCTCGCCCTCCACCGGGCGCTCGTCACGCCGTGGCTGCCGCCGGAGCCCGAGACCACGACGGCCGCCGAGCTCGCCGCCCGGGCCGGCGTCCCGGAGGACCCGGGGCTGGTGGACGAGCTCGTGGCCTTCGGGCTCGTCGAGCGCGCCGGCCCCGACGACCCGGACGGCGGCCTGCGCGTGCTCGACCCGGCCCTGCTCACCGCGGGCCTGCAGGTGGTCGAGCTGGGCGTGCCGCCGCGCGCGCTGATCGCCGCCCAGACCGAGGTCGTCCGGCACGTCGAGGACGTCGCGCGCACCTACGTGCGCATGTTCGTCGACGCCGCCGCCGACCGGCTCATCGCCGGGGCCGCGCACGACCGCCTGGAGGAGCTCTCCGGCACCGTCGCCCGGCTGCAGGCCGC
>DATMKB010000458.1:0-5470 GCA_035553635.1 Mycobacteriales bacterium | reverse complement strand
GTGCGGAGGGGGCGGGGCATGAGCAGGCACTCCGGGGTCGGGGCTCGAGCGCGGACGCGCTCCAGGTTGTCCTTCGCCCGTGTGGGTGACGGCCTTGAGACCGCAGGTTCACCCGGACGTGTGGACACGGGAGGGCCGACCCGTGCTGGAGCACGGGTCCGACGCCCCCGGCAGCCCTTCCCCAGGCGCCCCTGGCGCCGCCCGCGCGAGGAGCGCGGTGGCGGCCAGGAGACCGGCAGCGGCGCCAGCCTGCACCAGCCAGGCACCGCCCGGCGGCTGCCACGCCGCGTCGCGCAGCAGGACGTCGCCGGTGGCCCCGACGCCGTGCCGCCGCAGGAGCGCCCACAGCGCCGCGGCGTGGCCGGCGAGCAGCAGCGCCGCCGCGGCGCCGCCCAGCACCCCCGGGCCCCGCGGAGCCCGCCGCGCGACGACGAGCGCGCACGCCAGCGGGAGCCCCGCGGCGAAGGGCAGCAGGTAGCGGCCCTGCCAGATCAGCCCGGCGTCGCCGGCCGACGGCAGCTGCGCCGCGACGGGCAGCACGAGCACCACCGCGACCACCGCGAGCAGGACGAGCCGCTGGCGCCACGTGCCGCGCACGAGCGCGAGGACGAGCAGCCCGCCGACCACCAGCGACCAGGCCACCACCGTCAGCGCGGGCGCGGGCGTGTCGAGCCAGCCGAGCACGCCCACCATCTCGCGCAGGTAGCGCGGGGTGCGCGCGACGGCCTCGCGGGCGGCGACGGCGGGGTCGGCGTACTCGGGGTAGCGGCCGGTGGGGCCGGCGAGCGTGCCGGCCAGCAGCACCCACGCCGTGGCCGCGGCGCCCGCGACGACGAGGACGGCCGCGGCGGCGCGGACGACCGGCGCGCGCAGCAGGTCGCGCAGCACCGGCCCGGGCGCCAGCACCGCGACCGTGAGCACCAGCAGCGCGAGGAGCACCGGCGCGGACGCCCGCAGCCCGAGCATGAGCGCCAACGCCCCGGCGCCGGTGAGCACCCGGGTGCGCCGCTGCGCCGGGTCGGGCGCCAGCACGAGCGGTAGGAGCGCGCACCAGGCGCAGAAGGCGGCCGACACCTCGAGCGCGCTCGGGTTCACCGCGCCGAGCAGGAACGCCGTCATCGGGGGCAGGCCCGCGGCCGCGCCGAGCAGCGCCCACCGCGGCGACGGCGTCCGCACCAGCAGCACCAGGCCCCACGCCAGCAGGCCGGTGCCCAGCAGCGCGCTCACGACGCGGGTGCCGTAGACGCCCGGCGCCTGCGCCGACACGAGCGTCGGCCAGCCGGTCAGGGCGTAGTAGACGGGCGGGTACCGGCCGGCCAGCGTGCCGACGACGGCCGTCTCGTCCGGGTCGCCCGTCACCTCCGGCGAGCACGACGCCGGCGTCTGCGGCGAGAAGGCGAAGCAACCCGGCAGCGGGTCGAGCGCGGCGAAGGTCTCCGGCACCTCGACGAGCGTCTTCTGCCCGGGGGCCGCCCGGCCGTCGTACGCGGGGTCGGGCGTGCCGGTGAGCTGGCCGCGCACCACCGCCGCCGCCTTCACCGCGTGGCTCGGCTCGTCGGGCGCGCCCATGAGCGGGACGGCGGCGGCCCAGGACACTCCCACGAGCCCGAGCGCCAGCCAGAGCGCGACGAGCAGCCGGGCCCTCACCGCCCGGGGCCGGGGTCGGGCGGCGGCCCCTGCTCCAGCTGCAGCCGCAGCAGCGCCACCTCCTCGGCCAGCGCCCGCGTCTCGTCCTCCAGGCGGCTGGTCTCCCAGGACAGGTGCACGCAGACCACGAGCAGCACGAGCAGGCCCAGCACGAGCAGCAGGTTCAGCGGCACCTGCACGCCGACGGCGCCCGCGACGGCGTCGAGCAGCCCGGGCGCGAGCGCCAGCACCGCCACCGCGGCGCTGACGAGCAGCCACAGGACGGCGTACTTCTCCTTGAGCTGCCGCCGCGAGAGCAGCGCGAGCATCACCGCGAGGACCACCAGGCCGGCCACCAGCGCGAAGGCGCGGGCGCTCACGCGGCGTCCTCCACCGACTCGTAGCGGCGCACCCGCGCCAGCACCAGCGCGAGCGCCGCCCGCCCGAGGTAGGCCCCGGCGCGCAGCGGCGACTGGCTGGGCCGGCCGCCCGCGCGCGGCCGCATGGTCACCGGCACCTGCGCGACCCGCAGGCCCGACCGGCTCGCCAGCACGAGCGCCTCCACGGTGTCGCCGAGGTACTCGGCCGGGTAGTGCCGGGCGAACAGGGCGACGGCCCGCCGGCTGCACGCCCGGAAGCCCGACGTCGTGTCGGTGAGCCGGGTGCCGGTGCGCCGCGACAGCGACGAGGCGAGCAGCCGCATCGCCCACCGCCGCGGCCCGCGGACGTCGTACTCGCCGGTGCCGGCGAACCGCGCCCCGATGACGACGTCGGCGCCGTCGTCGAGGGCGGCCAGCAGGGCCGGGGCGTCGCGGGGGTCGTGCTGGCCGTCGCCGTCGACCTGCAGCACGACGTCGTAGCCGAAGCGCAGGGCGTAGCGGTAGCCGGCGCGCATGGCGCCGCCGACGCCCAGGTTGATGGGCAGCGACAGCACCCGGACGCCGGCGCCCAGGGCCGCCTGCCGGGTGCGGTCGGTGGAGGCGTCGTCGACGACGAGGACGTCGGCCTGCGGCAGGGCGGCCGCGAGCTCGGCGAGCACGCCGGGCAGGCACTCCTGCTCGTTGAACGCCGGGACGACCACGAGCACGCGCCGCTGCGGCACGACGGTCCTCCTCCCGGCGTCCGGACCCCGGCTCCGAGGCTAGCGGCGGGCGCCCGGCGTCCCGGCCCGGACGGCCCCGCGCAGGTAGCGTGGCGGTGTGACCGGAGGCACGGGGGGCGGGCCCGACGAGCGCGGGACGCCCGGCGCCGACGGTCGGCCGGCGTCGTCCGGCGAGCGCCCGCCGCTCCCCCGCCCGGTGCGGCCGGCCCGCACCGAGCCGCCCCGCCGCCGTCCGCGGCCGGCCGAGGAGCGCACCACCGCCCTGCCCGCGGCGGGCGGGACCGGCGGCACGGACAGCGCTGACAGCGCCGACAGCCGCACGGCCGCCCTGCCCTCGCCGTCGCCCGTCCCCGCCGTGCCGCCCGCCGCCCGGCACGCGGCGCCCGCCGCCGTGCTGCCGGCGCACCCGCACCGCAGCCGCGGCCGGCGCGTGGCCCGGGCGCTGTCCTGGGTCGCCACCGCGACCTCGCTCGTGCTGCTCCTCACCGCCGGCGCCGGCTGGGCGCTGCTGCAGAAGTACGACGGCAACATCAACCGCATCTCCGGCGTGCTCGACGGCGAGCCGGTGCCCGAGGGCGGCCCGCGCACGATCCTCATCGTCGGCTCCGACAGCCGCGAGGGCCTGGCGCCGGGCGAGGACTTCCAGGGCGTCGGCGACGAGTTCGTCACCGGGCAGCGCTCCGACACGATCATCCTGGCGCACCTCTACGGCGACGACGACGTCGCGCAGCTCGTCAGCTTCCCCCGCGACAGCTGGGTCACCATCCCCGAGTACACCGACCCCGCCACCGGCGAGGTGGTCCCCGCTCATGAGGCGAAGATCAACGCCGCGTTCTTCGAGGGCGGCCCGGCCCTGCTCGTCGACACGGTCGAGGAGCTCTCGGGCCTCGAGATCGACCACTACGTGCAGGTCGACTTCACCGGCTTCCAGGACATGGTCGACGCCCTCGGCGGCGTCGAGGTCTGCCTGTCGGAGCCGCAGCGCGAGCCGAAGTCCGGCATCGACCTGCCCGCCGGCCGCTCCGTCGTCGAGGGCGAGCAGGCCCTCGCCTTCGTCCGCCAGCGCTCCGGCCTGGCGCGCGGCGACATCGACCGCATCGCGCGCCAGCAGCAGTTCATGGGCGCGATCGTGCGCAAGACGCTGTCGGCGGGCACGCTCGCCAACCCCTTCAAGCTCAACGGCTTCCTCGAGGCCGCGACGCAGTCGCTGCAGGTCGACGAGGGGCTGACCATCGGCGGCCTGCGCGACCTCGCGCTGCGCCTGCGGGGCTTCGACTCCGGCGGCGTCGTGTTCAGCACCGTGCCGGTGGCGGACCCCGCGGCGCGCCGGCAGGGGCAGTCGGTGGTCCTGCTCGACCTGCCGGCCGCCGAGGCCCTGTTCGACGGCCTGCGCCGCGACGTCCCGCCCGGCAAGGCCGAGCCCGAGCAGCCGGCCGACGCCCCCGAGATCGTCGTGGCGCCGCAGGACGTGCGCGTGCAGGTCTTCAACGGCGCCGGCGTGCGGGGGCTCGCGGCCCGCGTCGCGCAGGACCTGCAGGACGTCGGCTTCGCGGTCGTCGGCCCGCCGGAGAACCGGGGCTCGGGACGGTCGCAGACCGTGGTGCTGCACGGCCCGGCCAAGGCCGACTCCGCCCGCACGCTCGCCGCGGCCCTCCCGGGCGCCGTCGTCGAGCTCGACCGCACGCTCGGCAACACCCTGCAGGTCGTCGCCGGCAGCGGCTACAGCGGCGCGGTGGAGGTGGCGGTCGGCCAGCCGGCGCCGTCGGCCCCGGCCGCCCCGCCGGCCGCTCCGCCGGACAGCACGACGGCCGCCCAGGACCCGTGCGCAGCCTGACCTCCGCCACCGCCGGCCTCGTCGGCCCGCGCGACCCGGCGCAGCCCCTGCTGACCCTGCGCGTCCCCGAGGGCCGGGTGGAGCTGTCGGGCGCCACGACGGCCAACTGGGTCGCGAAGACGGCGAACCTGCTCGTCGACGGCTACGGCGGCCCGGGGCGGGTCGGCGTGCTCCTCCCCCTGCACTGGCAGTCGGTGTGCGTGCTGCTCGGCGCCGTCGCCTCCGGCGCGGAGGTGGTCGTCGGCCGCACCGCCGACGACGTCGAGGACGCCGACCTCGTCCTGTGCACCGTCGACGACGCCGCCGCGCTGCCGCGGGTGCCCGACGTCCTCGTGGCGCCCGTGCACCCGCTGGGCGCCCCGCCCGCCGGGGTGCCGGCCGGCCTCGGCGACTACGCCCGCGAGGTGCCGTCGTACGGCGACCACTGGGGCGGGCCCGACCCCTCCGCCGCCCACGTGCTGGTGGACGGCGCGCCGGTCGCGCCCGTGGCGGGCGCCGGCGAGGGCGACCGCGTCCTCGTCACCGGCGCGCTGCCGGACGCGCTGCCGGAGGTGCTCGGCGCGCTGGCCGCCGGGGCGGCCGTCGTGCTCGTCCCCGACCCGGACGCCGTCGACCTGGACGCCGTGCGGGCCGAGGAGCGCACCACCCGCGGCTGACGCGCACCCGCCGAGCGCCGAGACGCCGTCCCCGGAGATCGACGGGGACGACACGCTCGACACGCCGGAGACCCCTGCTGATCTCCGACGCGGGGGCGCCGCCGCGCTCAGTCCTCGTCGCGCAGCGGAGCGCCGTCGACGAGGTGGGGCTTGAGCACGTTGTCGTACATGCGCAGCGCCGAGGCGATGGCCATGTGCATGTCGAGGTACTGGTAGGTGCCCAGGCGCCCGCCGAACAGCACGCCCTTCTCC
>DATMKB010000457.1:0-2236 GCA_035553635.1 Mycobacteriales bacterium | reverse complement strand
CCGGCCCGGACGGCGCCGTCGGAGAGCGCCTCGGCGAGCGGCACCCGGTCGACGGACTGCACGCAGGACGCCCACCGGGCGGTGCTGCGGGCCTTGTTGCGCTGCAGCCGCCCGACCTGGTGCCAGCGCAGCGGCAGGCCGGCCAGCTCGGCGGCCTTGGCGGCGGCCTCCTGGTCGCGGCTCTCGCCGACGTCGGTGACGCCGAGCTCGGCGAGCAGGGCGACGTCGGACGCCGGCCGGGTCTTGGTGACCGCCACGAGCAGCACCTCCTCGCGGCGGCGACCGGCGGCGGTGCACGCCGCGGCGAGCCGCCGCTCGACGGCGTCGAGCGCCTCCACCAGCTCGGCGCGGCGGTCGGGAGCGTCAGCCACGCGGCAGCCAGACCGCGCCGGCGTGCCGGCCGGTGCGCCCGTCGCGCCGGTAGGAGTAGAAGCGGGCGTCGTCGATCGTGCAGTGGTCGACGTGCCGGACGTCCGCCAGGCCGGCCTGCCGGAGCACCCGCTCGGCGCCGCCGCGCAGGTCGAGCGACGGCGTCCCGGCGCGGGTGGTGCTGCGGGTGCCGGGCAGCCGGGCCTCGGCGTCGTCGGCCATCGCGGCCGGCACCTCGTAGCAGCAGGCGCCCGCGGCCGGGCCGACCACCGCCTCGACGCGCCCGGGCTCCGCGCCGAGCGCCGCCATGGCGCGCACCGCCTGCTGCAGCACCCCGGCGAGCAGCCCCTGCCGCCCGGCGTGCGCCGCGCCGACGACGCCGGCGACCGGGTCGGCGAGCAGCACCGGCAGGCAGTCGGCGGCCAGGACGACGAGGGCCGTGCCGGGCTCGGCGGTGACGAGCGCGTCGACGGCCGGCGCGGTCTCCGGGCCGCCGGCCTCCACCACCGCGACGGCGTCGCCGTGCACCTGGTCGGCGAAGGCCAGCCGGTCGGCGTCGAGCGCCTCGACGAGCGCGGCCCGGTTCGCCGCCACCGCCGCCGGGTCGTCCTCGACGTGCAGGGCGAGGTCGAGCCCGTCGTAGGGCGGCGCGCTGACGCCGCCGGCCCGGGTGGTGAAGACCCCCCGGGCCGGAGCGGGCAGGCCGGCCGGCAGCAGCTCCGGCACGGCCCTACTTGAGGAAGTCGGGGACGTCGAGCTCGTCCTCGAACACGACCGTGCGGCGCTGCGGCGCCGGCGGCTGCTGCGGGCGCGGGGCCTGCGGCGGCGGCGCCTGCGACGGCCGGGGGGCCGGGCTGCCGGTGAGGTCGACCGTGGTGGGCGCGGCGGGCGCCGCCCGGCGGGTCTCGACGCGGCGCACCGGCGTCGGGGCGCCGGCGTCGAACCCGGCGGCGAT
The DNA here is from genome assembly GCA_035553635.1 of Mycobacteriales bacterium. Lineage (GTDB taxonomy): Bacteria > Actinomycetota > Actinomycetes > Mycobacteriales > SCTD01 > DATLGD01. The sequence goes on along the minus strand of DATMKB010000457.1, from coordinate 912 downwards.
GACGGTGACGCGCACCTCGTCGCCCAGGGCGTCGTCGATGACGGCGCCGAAGATGATGTTCGCGTCGGGGTGCGCGGCGTCGGCGACGAGCTGGGCCGCCTCGTTGATCTCGAACAGGCCGAGGTCGCTGCCGCCGGAGATGTTGAGCAGCACGCCGTGCGCGCCGTCCATGGAGGCCTCGAGCAGCGGGCTGGCGATGGCCATCTCGGCCGCGACGGCCGCGCGGTCGTCGCCGCGGGCGTGCCCGATGCCCATGAGGGCGCTGCCCGCGTTGGTCATGACGCTCTTGACGTCGGCGAAGTCGAGGTTGATGAGGCCCGGCGTCGTGATCAGGTCGGTGATGCCCTGGACACCCGAGAGCAGGACCTGGTCGGCGCTCTTGAACGCGTCCATGACCGAGACGTTGCGGTCGCTGATCGACAGCAGCCGGTCGTTCGGGATGACGATGAGCGTGTCGACCTCGGCGCGCAGCGCGTCGATGCCGTCCTCGGCGGACTGGGCGCGGCGGCGGCCCTCGAAGGAGAACGGCCGGGTCACGACGCCGATGGTCAGGGCGCCCAGCGACCGGGCGACGCTGGCGACGACGGGCGCGCCTCCGGTGCCGGTGCCGCCGCCCTCGCCCGCGGTCACGAAGACCATGTCGGCGCCGCGGAGCACCTCCTCGATCTCGTCGCGGTGGTCCTCGGCGGCCTGGCGGCCCACGTCCGGCGCCGCGCCGGCGCCCAGGCCGCGGGTGAGCTCGCGGCCGACGTCGAGCTTGACGTCGGCGTCGCTCATGAGCAGCGCCTGCGCGTCGGTGTTGATGGCGATGAACTCGACGCCCTTGAGCCCGACCTCGATCATCCGGTTCACGGCGTTGACGCCGCCTCCCCCGATGCCGACCACCTTGATGACGGCCAGGTAGTTCTGCGG
>DATMKB010000456.1:0-4091 GCA_035553635.1 Mycobacteriales bacterium | reverse complement strand
GCCGGAGGTTTCCGCCGCGGCCGGCGGACGCACACCGCTGCCGTGCCCGACGACGACGCCGCCCGCCGCTCCCGCCTCGCCGACCTCGTCCTCGACCGCGGCTGGCGCGTCGCCTGCGCCGAGTCGGTGACCGCCGGCCTCGTGGCCGACGAGCTGGCCAAGGCGCCGCAGGCCAGCGACTGGTTCCTCGGCGGCGTCGTGGCCTACGCGACGGAGGTCAAGGTCCGCCTGCTCGGCGTGGAGGACGGGCCGGTCGTCAACCAGGAGACCGCCGAGCAGATGGCCCGCGGCGTCGCGGAGCTGATGCGCGCCCAGGTCGCGGTGGCCACCACCGGCGTCGGCGGGCCCGACCCGCAGGAGGGCCAGGAGGCCGGCACCGTCTGGGTCGGGGTGCACGTCGACGGCACGACCACCTCGCACCGCCTCCACGTGCCGGGCGACCCCGAGGACGTCTGCACCGGCGCCGCGCAGCGGGCGCTGCAGCTGCTCGACGAGCACCTGCCCGGCTAGGGGCGGGCCACCACCACGCGAAGCTCGAACGGCTCCACGACCTCGCCGTCGGGGAACGCCTGCGCGAAGGACGCCCGCTCGGCCGCGACGAAGCCCTCGACGTCGTCGAGGGCGGCGACGTAGGACTTCGAGCGCAGCCAGCGCTCGTACCGTGCCCACGGCAGGGTCCGCGACCAGGACGCCCGGGACGCCGTGGCGGAGCTGAAGCCGGTCGCGCGCAGCTCGCCGGCGTAGTCGCGGTCGCGGTAGGTGCGCCGGTAGCGCGGGTTGCCCGCCTCCAGCCGGTCCTGCTGCGCCGCCCAGGCCCGGGCGAAGGCCGGCGGGCCGGCGGACGGGTCGACCTCGTTCCACCACACGGCCAGCCAGCCGTCCGGGCGCAGCACGCGGGCAGCCTCCGCCGCGGCGGCCGGCACGTCGACCCAGTGCCAGCACTGCGCCGCGCAGACGGCGTCGACGGAGGCGTCCGCCACCGGCAGCCGCTCGGCCCGGGCGACCGCCACGGGCACCCGCGGCAGGGCGGCGTGCAGGCGCCCCAGCATGCGCGGGCCGAGGTCGGTGGCGAGCACGTCGGCCCCGGCCCCCACCAGCCGGCGGGTCGCCAGCCCCGTGCCGGCGCCCACCTCGAGCAGCCGGCGGTCGGTGACCGGCGGGAGGAGGTCGAGCAGCACCGCCGGGTAGCCCGGCCGGCCCGCGTCGTAGTCGTCGACGAGCGCCTCGAAGGCCGTGGGCTCGCCGGGGTGGGTCACCGCCCGCGGACCGCGGCCGAGACGTCCTCGGCGGGGGCCGCGAGGTTGAGGCGGGTGAAGGCGAGCGCCTCGGCGAGGTCGGCCTCGCGCTCGGCGCGGTCGGCGACGCGGCGGGTGGAGACCTCGACGACGATGAGGCCGTCGAAGCCCGCGACGGCGAGGTCCTCGAGCATCTGCGCGCACGGCTGCTCGCCGCGGCCCGGCACGAGGTGCTCGTCGCGGGCGCTGCCGCGGCCGTCGGCCATGTGCACGTGCGCGAGCCGGTCACCCATCTTGGCGGCCATCTCGAGGGCGTCGGTCTGCGACACCGACGTGTGCGACAGGTCGAGGGTGAAGTGGCGGAAGCCCTCGTCGGTGGGGTCCCAGTCGGGCGCGTACGGCACGACCTCGCGGCCGCGGGCGCGCAGCGGGAACATGTTCTCGACGGCGAAGCGGATGTCGGTCTCGCCGGCCATGTGGTCGATGCCGCCGACGAACTGGCGCGCGTAGTCGCGCTGCCACCGGAACGGCGGGTGGACCACGACGGTCTCGGCGCCGAGCTCCTCCGCGGCGTCGCGGGCCTTGACGAGCTTGAGCCAGGGGTCGGTGCCCCAGACCCGCTGCGTGATGACCAGGCAGGGCGCGTGCAGCGCGAGGATCGGCACCTCGTGGTAGTCCGACAGGCGCCGCAGTGCGGTGACGTCCTGCGACACCGGGTCGCCCCAGACCATCACCTCGACGCCGTCGTAGCCGAGGCGGGCCGCGATCTCGAACGCCGTGGCCGTCGACTCCGGGTAGACCGACGCGGTCGACAGGGCGACGCGGGCGCCGGGGACGCGGGCGACGGCGGCCGCCGCGACGTCGCGCTCGGTGCGGGCCTCCGGCGGCAGCTCCTCGTGCTCCTCCGGGCCCCCGCCCCACGCCGCGCGCTCAGCGCGCCGCTCGGCGTCGCGGGTGGCCCGGTCGTCCGGGGCGGCGTCGGGAGCGGTCATGGTGCTCGCAGGGTACGGCGGTCGGCGCAGCGCGGGCTGCTCCGTCCGGGTGCGGGCGCGGCGAGGGCGGTCAGGCGAAGGCGAGCCAGTCCAGCCGGCGCAGGATGACGCCCTCGCGCAGCGCCCACGGGCAGACCTGCACGCGGTCGAGCCCGAGCACGGTCAGGGCCTCGTGCGCGACGACGGCGCCGGCGAGCAGCTGGCCCGCGCGCGCCGCCGAGACCCCGGGCAGCGCGGCCCGCTCGGCGGCCGGCAGCGCCGCCAGCCGGGTGACCGACTCCTCGAGCCCCTCCCGGGTCACCGCCCGCGGCACCCGCGGCCCGCGCGCGTACGGGGCGGCGCCCTCCAGCCGGGCGAGCGACCGGAAGGTCTTCGACGACGCCACGCCGAGGTCCGGCGGCCCGTCGGCCAGCAGCGGCCCGGCGACGCCCTCGAGGACCTCGCGCACGTGCGCGCGCAGCGCCGCGACGTCGCGCTTGCGGGGCGGGTCGCCGGGCAGTCGCTCGCGGGTCATCCGGCCCGCGCCGACCGGCACGGAGAGGGCGACGTCGGGGTCCTCGTCGCGGCCGGCGGCCAGTTCGAGCGAGCCGCCACCGATGTCGAGGCAGAGCAGCCGGCCGGCGCTCCAGCCGAACCACCGGCGGACGGCGAGGAACGTCAGCCGGGCCTCGTCCTCGCCCGACAGCACCTGCAGGTCGACGCCGGTCTCCCGGCGCACCGCGGCGAGCACCTCCGCGGAGTCGGCGGCGTCGCGGACGGCGGACGTCGCGAAGGCGAGCAGGTCCTCCACGCCCTCGTCGTCGGCCGCGGCGCGGGCGTCGGCGACGGCGCCGACGAGGACCTCCGTGCCGTGCGGGCCGAGCGAGCCGTCGGCCCGCAGCAGCTCGGCCAGGTGCAGCGCGCTCTTGTGCGACCGGACCGGGTCGGGGTGGCCCCCGCGGTGCGCGTCGACGACGAGCAGGTGCACGGTGTTCGACCCGACGTCGAGCACCCCGAGCCGCACGGGGGGCACCGTACCTGCGCAACAGGGGGTGACGGTCCGGACCACCCCGGTAACCTCCCGCAGGTGAACGACCGTCCTGCGGGTGCGGCCCTGAGCCGTCGCACCCTCGACACGCTGCACGCCGTCGACGACGCGGTCGACTCCGGCGGAGTGGCCCTGGCCCACGACCGGCTGCCGCGCCTGCTGCACGAGGCGCCCGCCGCGTGCCTGCTGGTCGACCTGTCGAGCGGCTGCGTCGTGCAGGCCAACACCGCCGGGCGCTCCCTGGCCCCGGACGTCGACCTGCCCGTCCCCGCGCAGGAGTGGGCCTGCGCCGCCGGCATCACCGACCTCGACGGCCAGCGCTTCGCCTCGACCGCCTCGCCGGTCGAGCGGGTGGCGTCGCACCAGGAGGTGCTCGGCGAGCCGGTCAAGGTGCCCGACGGCCGCGTGCTCTGGACCACCGGCTTCCTCGTGCCGACCGACGGCGAGCACACCCAGGCGCTCGTGGTGCTGTTCGAGGTGGCGGCCGCCGGCGACCTCGACCTCGCGGTGCGCGACCGGGCCGTGGTCGCCGCGGGCCTGTCGTTCACCATCACCGACCCGAACCGGGAGGACGACCCGCTCGTCTTCGTCAACCCGGCGTTCGAGCGCACCACGGGCTACTCCTACGAGGAGGCGGTGGGCCGCAACTGCCGCTTCCTGCAGGGCCCGGGCACCGACCCCGCCGCCGTGGCGCGGGTGCGGGAGCTGCTCGAGCGGCGCGAGCACGGCACGGTGACGCTGCTCAACCACCGCAAGGACGGCACGGCCTTCTGGAACGAGCTGTCGCTGTCGCCGGTCTACGACGGGCAGGGCCGGCTGACGCACTTCGTCGGCATC
>DATMKB010000455.1:0-3295 GCA_035553635.1 Mycobacteriales bacterium | reverse complement strand
GAGCACGGCCGCGATGGGCTGGCTGGGGGCCCCGGTGAGGGGCGCGCCGAACACCTTGGCCTCGCCGGCCGGCGCGGCGGGCGCGGTCGACGGCGCCGGCGCGGCGACCGGCGCGGCGGCCGCGAGCGCGGGCGCTCCGGCGGGCGAGGACGCGGGCGGCGGCGCGGCGGCCACCGGCCGGTACTGCCCGCTGGGCCACCAGGCCCCGGCGAGCACCGCGCCGAGGAAGGCCGCGGCGCACACGGTCACGAGCCGTCCGGTCGGCCGCTCCTCGGTGGCGCGCCAGACCCAGAGGGCCGTGCGCCGCACGACGCGCGCCAGCAGGTAGCTGACCGCCACCGCCGGGAAGACCAGGCCGAGGAGCCCGAGCAGCCGGGCGGCCGCCATCACGACGTCGCCGTCGGCGAGGTCGGCGGCGAGGCGCCCGGACTGGGCGCCGAGGCCCGACCACGCCGTCGCGACCAGCCGGGGCAGCAGCACGACGAGCAGGCAGAGCAGGCCGATGAGCAGCGGCACCGTGACGAGCACCCAGGCCGTGACGACGACGCGCGCCCACGGCCGCAGCACCCGCCCCTCGGGCCGGCCCCAGCGCGTGGGCAGCAGGCCGAGCAGCGTGGGCTTCACGTGCGCGAACAGGTCCGGCACGCCGGTGAGGTCGGCGAGCAGGTGGTAGCCGTCGGCGCGGACGAACGGCGCGAGCTGCCGCGCCATCTGCAGCAGCTGCGTCGCGACGACGAGCAGCAGCGCGTCCGTGCCCGTGGCCAGGGCCGCCGCGGCGACGGCGACGGTGACCAGGGCGTTGAAGTACAGGCCGCCCAGGTCGACCCGCAGCCGGCCCCAGCGCGACAGGCGGTAGGAGTCGTCGACGTCGGTCCAGAAGGCGGGCCAGACGAGGTAGAGCCCGGCGCCCATCGCCCCCGGCGTCGCGCCGCCGTAGCGGCACGCGGCCGCGTGGCCGAGCTCGTGGAAGCCGGCCGAGGCGACCGTGAGCGCGAACACGAGCAGGAGCAGGCCCGGCTCGTGGAAGGCCTGGTGCGCCGCCCCGGCCAGACCGCGCTCGAGGAGCGCCCACCACACCGTGGCGGCGAAGGCGACGAGCACCGGCAGCACCACCCACGGGCGGAACAGCGCGGCGAAGGGCGCGGTGAGGCGGGCGGTGACGGCCGGGTCGGTGACGACGACCTTCAGGCGCAGCGCGAGCAGCGGCGACGCCCGCCGCACGGCCGGCGCGCTGCCGGCGGCGTCGGCGAGCAGGCCCTGCGGCCGCAGCCGGCTCTCGAGCAGCTGCTCGACGTCGGCCGCGGTGACCAGGCGCCCGGTGCGCTCGCCGAGGGCGTCGGCCAGCGCCTCGGCGTCCCGGGCACCGTCGAGGCACGCCAGCAGCGCGTAGAGCAGCGGCGTGACCTGCAGGGTCTGGCCGTCGGCGCGGCGGACCAGGCCCGGCGCCGCGCGGTAGCCGGACCCCGACAGCGTGCCGAGCAGCTCGGTGCCGGGCGCGAGCGCCGGCGGTGCGGGCGCGACGACGACCTCGACGCCGCGCCCGCCGGCGAGCGCGGGGGCAGGCGCCGAGGCCGGTCGGGCGTCGAGGGCCACGGGCGCGTGGGCGGCGAGCGGCTACTGGAGGACGGTCGCGTCCTGGTCGGCCGTGGCGGAGGCCGTGACGCCGTCGAGCGACTGCGTGATGACGACGGTCTGGTTCGCGACCGCGGTGGCGGTGGAGTCGAACGACAGGACGTTCGCGGCGACGGCGGCGTCGATGGGGGCGGCGATGTTGCCGTTCGCCGCGACCGCACCGGCGATAGGGGCCGACAGGGCGGCGTCGAGCGCGGCGTTCACGTCGACGTCGAGCAGCGCGCCGCCGGACAGGACGTCGGCGGCACCGCTGTCGGAGACCAGCTGCCGGGCCCCGTCGAGCGTCGAGCTGAGCTGCGAGCCCGTGCCGGTCAGGCCGTCGAGCGTGCCGTCGGTGGTGCCGTCGAGGGCGCTGGTGGTGACGGTGCCGTCGCCGGTGCCGCCCGTGCTGTCGCCGGTCTGGTCGCCGGTCTGGTCGACGAGCGCGGTCTGCGGCGCGGTGGCCACGGCGTCGCCGGTGATCGTCTGGGTGATGGCCGCCTGCTGCTGCGCGAGGCCCGTCGCCGTCGAGTCGAAGGACAGGACGTTCGCCGAGACGGCGGCGTCGATCGGGGCGGCGACGTTGAGGTTGGCGGCGACCGCGAGGTCGATCGGCGCCGCCAGGTCGAGCGCGAGGTCGAGGTCGACGTTGAGGTCGAGCAGGCTGATGACCTCCTTGGCCGGCAGCGCCAGCACCTGCTCCGCCTCGAGGTCCTCCGCCGTCAGCCGCCGCAGCTCGCCCATGTCGTCCGTCCTCCGCACAGCACCGGAGCCCCGCCGCCGGGTGCGGAGGGCCGTCGGGCCGATCGCTTCCCCGGACGGACCGGGACGAACCGTGACGGACCGGTAACGGTCAGCCGCAGAGCGCGCGGAGCCAGGGGTAGGGGTTGCGGGCGCCGCCGCCGCCCGGCGGGTGGGCCTCGAAGTGGATGTGCGGCGGGGTGGTGGCGGCGTTGCCGGTGGTCCCGACGTAGGCGACGAGGTCGCCGGCCCGCACGCGGCTGCCCGGCGCGGCGACGTTCGAGACGTTGTGCGCGTAGTAGTAGCGGGCGCCGTCGTCGCCGCGGATCCACAGCGAGATCCCGCCGAGGCCGCCGCTCCCCCACCTCTCCACGACGCCGTCGACGACGGCGTAGGCCGGCGCGCCGTACGGGGCGAAGACGTCGGTGCCCTGGTGCTTGCGCCCGCCGGAGCGCGGCGCGTGCCAGGTGTCGGTGAAGCTGTGCACGGCCCCGACGGGGCAGGCGCCCCGCGGCCCGACGTAGACGTCGCGGCTGCCGGTCGGGTCGGCGCCGACGCCGGCCCGCAGCACCGGCTGCCCGGCGGCCGCCCGGGCGGCGGCCTGCTCGGCGGCGAGGCGGGCGAGCTCGCGGGCTACGGCAGCCCGGCGCTCCTGGTCGAGCAGCGCCCGGACGCGGACGTCGGCCTGCTCGAGGGCGCGCGTCTGCTGGGCGAGCAGGTCGGCGATCTCGGCGGCGTGCCCCTCGGCCACGGCGGTCGCCCGGATCTGCTCGGCGGCGGCGTCCCGGGCCTCGGCCTCGAGGGCGGCCACCCGGCCGGCGCCGTCGACGGCGACGGCGCGCAGCCTGGCGTCGGTGGCCACCACCTTGTCGACGTTGGCCTTGCGGGCGGCGAAGTCGGCCGCGCCGCGCGGCTGACCGCCGAGCTCGACGCCGCCCAGGAC
>DATMKB010000454.1:0-5485 GCA_035553635.1 Mycobacteriales bacterium | reverse complement strand
GTACAAGGACTCGCGCGAGCACTTCGAGATGCGCACGCACAAGCGCCTCATCGACATCCTCGACCCCACGCCGAAGACGGTCGACTCGCTCATGCGACTCGACCTGCCGGCGGGCGTCGACATCGAGATCAAGCTGTAGGGGAACCACGATGCCGAAGAGCACCCAGGGCGTCCTGGGCGAGAAGCTGGGGATGACCCAGGTCTTCGACGAGAACAACCGGATCGTCCCGGTGACCGTCGTCAAGGCCGGGCCGTGCGTGGTGACCCAGGTGCGCACCCCCGAGGTCGACGGCTACGACGCCGTCCAGATCGCCTACGGGCAGATCGACCCGCGCAAGGTGACCAAGCCTGAGGCGGGCCACTTCGCCAAGGCCGGCGTGCCGCCGCGCCGCTACCTGCTCGAGATCCGCACCGGCGACGCCTCGTCCTACGAGGTCGGCCAGGAGGTCACGGCCGACGTGTTCGCCGCGGGCCAGGTCGTCGACGTCGTCGGCACGAGCAAGGGCCACGGCTACACCGGCGTCATGAAGCGCCACAACTTCCGGGGCCTGGGCGCCGGCCACGGCGTGCAGCGCAAGCACCGCTCGCCGGGCTCGATCGGCGCCTGCGCCACGCCGGCGCGCGTCTTCAAGGGCACCCGCATGGCGGGCCGCTCGGGTGGTGCGCGCACCACCGTCCAGAACCTGACCGTGCACGCGGTCGACGCCGACAAGGGCCTGCTGCTCCTCAAGGGCGCCGTCCCCGGTCCGCGCGGCGGCCTCGTCCTCGTCCGCACCGCCGCCAAGGGCGGGGCTGCGAAGGCTGGTGCCCAGTGACCGCTCCCACGACGCTGACCGTCGACGTCCGCACGCCCGAGGGCGCTGCCGGCCGCACCGTCGAGCTGCCCGCCGAGGTCTTCGACGTGCAGGTCAACGTGCCGCTCATCCACCAGGTCGTCGTGGCGCAGCTCGCCGCGGCCCGCCAGGGGACGCACGACACGAAGACCCGCGGCGAGGTCCGCGGCGGTGGCAAGAAGCCGTACCGCCAGAAGGGCACCGGCCGCGCCCGCCAGGGCTCGACCCGCGCGCCGCAGTTCGCCGGCGGTGGCACCGTCCACGGCCCGACGCCGCGCGACTACAGCCAGCGCACCCCGAAGAAGATGAAGGCCGCCGCGCTGCGCGGTGCCCTCTCCGACCGGGCCCGCCACGGCCGCGTCCACGTCGTCACCGCGCTCACCACGAGCGAGGTGCCCTCGACCAAGGTCGCCGTCAAGGTCCTGCAGGCGGTCAGCGAGCGCAAGCACGTGCTCGTCGTCGCCAAGAAGGACGACGCGCTGACCTGGAAGTCGCTGCGCAACGCGCCGACCGTCCACCTGCTCGAGCCCGGCCAGCTGAACACCTACGACGTCCTCGTCTCCGACGACGTCGTGTTCACCGAGGACGCGCTGCAGCAGTTCCTCGCCGGCAGCCCGAAGGGCAAGTCGGCCAAGGCGTCGGCCTCGTTCAAGGGCGAGCTCCCGGGCACCGCCGGCGCGCAGGCCGAGCCGGCCGAGGGCACCTCCGCCGCTCCGGGCGAGCCCGGCACCCCAGGTGAGGACCTCACCCCGAAGAACCTCGACAGCGACGTCCCCTCCGTGGTGACGGCGACCGAGGCTCCTGCTGACGAGGAGTCGAAGTGAGCGACCTGACCGACCCGCGCGACATCCTGCTCTCCCCGGTCATCTCGGAGAAGAGCTACGGCCTGCTCGACGAGAACAAGTACACGTTCGTCGTGCACCCGGACGCCAACAAGACCCAGATCAAGATCGCGGTCGAGAAGGTGTTCGGCGTCAAGGTCGCCACCAAGGGCGTCAACATCATCAACCGCCAGGGCAAGCGCAAGCGCACCCGCGCCGGCTACGGCAAGCGCCCCGACACCAAGCGCGCGATCGTCACCGTGCGCGAGGGCCGCATCGAGATCTTCGGGGGGCCGGTCTCCTAGCGGGGCCGGGCCACAGGACTGAGGTACTGACATGGGCATCCGCAAGTACAAGCCGACGACGCCGGGCCGCCGCGGCTCGTCCGTCGCCGACTTCGTCGAGATCACCCGCGACACCCCCGAGAAGTCGCTGGTGCGTCCGCTGCACAACAAGGGCGGTCGCAACAACTACGGCCGCGTGACCACGCGCCACCAGGGCGGTGGCCACAAGCGCGCCTACCGCGTCATCGACTTCCGTCGGGACGACAAGGACGGCGTGCCGGCCAAGGTCGCGCACATCGAGTACGACCCCAACCGCACGGCGCGCATCGCGCTGCTGCACTACGCCGACGGCGAGAAGCGCTACATCGTGGCGCCCCGCGGCCTGGCGCAGGGGGCGCACGTCGAGAGCGGCCCGACCGCCGACATCAAGCCCGGCAACAACCTGCCGCTGCGCAACATCCCGACCGGTACGACGGTGCACGCCATCGAGCTGCGCCCGGGCGGCGGGGCGAAGATCGCCCGCTCGGCCGGCGCCTCGGTGCAGCTCGTCGCGAAGGACGGCCCGTACGCCCAGCTGCGCATGCCGTCCGGCGAGATCCGCAACGTCGACCTGCGCTGCCGCGCCACGGTCGGCGAGGTCGGCAACGCCGAGCAGTCGAACATCAACTGGGGCAAGGCCGGCCGCATGCGCTGGAAGGGCAAGCGCCCCTCCGTCCGCGGTGTCGCCATGAACCCGATCGACCACCCGCACGGCGGTGGCGAGGGCAAGACCTCCGGTGGTCGCCACCCGGTCAACCCCGCCGGCAAGCCCGAGGGCCGCACGCGTCGTCGCAAGGCGTCCGACGCGCTCATCGTCCGCCGTCGCAAGACCAACAAGAAGCGCTAGGGGACCCCTCGATGCCGCGCAGCCTGAAGAAGGGCCCGTTCGTCGACGACCACCTCCTCAAGAAGGTGGACGCTCAGAACGACAAGGGCACCAAGAACGTGATCAAGACCTGGTCGCGCCGTTCCACGATCATCCCGGACATGCTCGGCCACACCATCGCCGTGCACGACGGCCGCAAGCACGTGCCGGTCTTCGTGACCGAGGCGATGGTCGGGCACAAGCTCGGCGAGTTCGCGCCGACGCGCACCTTCCGCGGTCACGTCAAGGACGACCGGAGGAGCCGTCGTGGCTGAGAACAAGACGCGCCACCTGGCGCCGAACCAGGCGCTCGCCACCGCGCGCTACGTGCGCATGACGCCGATGAAGTGCCGTCGCGTCGTCGACCTCGTGCGCGGCCTGCCCGTGCAGGAGGCGCTCGACATCCTGCGGTTCGCCCCGCAGGCCGCGAGCGAGCCGGTCGGCAAGGTGCTCGCCAGCGCCGTCGCCAACGCGGAGAACAACAAGGAGCTCGACCGCCGCTCCCTGTTCATCACCGCCGCGTACGTCGACGAGGGCCCCACCCTCAAGCGCTTCCGCCCCCGCGCCCAGGGCCGTGCCTACCGCATCCGCAAGCGCACGAGCCACATCACCGTGGTCGTCGAGGCCCGTCCCGAGACCGACACCGCTGCCGCCACTGCAGGCGCCGGCGCGAAGAAGAAGGCAGGTGCCCGCTAGTGGGTCAGAAGGTCAACCCGCACGGGTTCCGCCTCGGCATCACGACCGACTGGACGTCGCGGTGGTACGCCGACAAGGCGTACGCCGACTACGTCAAGGAGGACGTGGCGATCCGGCGCATGATGGGCAAGGGCATGGAGCGCGCCGGCATCTCCAAGGTCGAGATCGAGCGCACCCGCGACCGCGTCCGCGTCGACATCCACACCGCCCGGCCGGGCATCGTCATCGGCCGCCGCGGCGCGGAGGCCGACCGCATCCGCGGCGACCTCGAGAAGCTGACCGGCAAGCAGGTCCAGCTCAACATCCTCGAGGTCAAGAGCCCGGAGTCCGACGCCCAGCTCGTGGCGCAGGGCGTCGCCGAGCAGCTCTCCTCCCGCGTCAGCTTCCGCCGCGCCATGCGCAAGGCGATGCAGTCCGCGATGAAGAGCCCCGGCGTCAAGGGCATCCGCGTGCAGTGCGCCGGCCGCCTCGGCGGTGCCGAGATGTCGCGCTCGGAGTTCTACCGCGAGGGCCGCGTGCCCCTGCACACGCTGCGCGCCGACATCGACTACGGCGTGTACGAGGCCCGCACGACCTTCGGCCGCATCGGCGTGAAGGTGTGGATCTACAAGGGCGACGTCGTCCAGAGCCGCGCCGAGCGCGAGGCCCAGGAGGCGGCGATGCGCCAGCAGCGCCGTGACCGTCCGCGCCGCGGCCCGCGCTCCGGCGCGAGCGGCACCACCGCGGCCGGCACCGACGCGGGCCGCGCCAGCCAGACCGACGGCGACGTGGTCCTCCCGACCGCCGACGCCGAGGTCGCGAACCAGGCCGTCGCCCGCTCCGCGGACGTCGCCGACACGCCGGCCGTGCCCGTCGACGAGGTCGCGGTGCAGGGCGCCGTCACCGGTGCCACCGCCGACCCGAGCCGCACCGGCGCCGAGCGCGAGGAGCCCTCGGAGGTCCGCTCCGGCGGGCGTCCCGAGCGCGCCGGCGCCAACCCGTCGGGCGAGACGCCCGACGTCGCCACCGAGGGCGAGCCCGCCCCCGCCAACAACCCGACCCAGCCCGCTCCGGCGGCTGAGACGGCTGACCCGAACCAGGAGGGCTGACCCATGCTGATCCCCCGCAGGGTCAAGCACCGCAAGCAGCACCACCCGGACCGCTCCGGCGCCGCCAAGGGCGGCACCGAGCTGGCGTTCGGCACGTACGGCATCCAGGCCCTCGAGCCGGCGTACGTGACCAACCGCCAGATCGAGTCGGCCCGTATCGCCATGACCCGGCACATCCGCCGTGGCGGCAAGGTCTGGATCAACATCTACCCGGACCGCCCGCTCACCAAGAAGCCGGCCGAGACCCGCATGGGCTCCGGCAAGGGCTCGCCGGAGTGGTGGGTCGCCAACGTCAAGCCGGGCCGGATCCTGTTCGAGCTCGCCGGCCCGCCGGAGCCGCTGGCCCGCGAGGCGATGCGCCGCGCGATGCACAAGCTGCCGATGAAGTGCCGGTTCGTCGTCCGAGAGGGTGGTCAGTGATGGCTGCGAACAGCCGCGCCGCCGAGGTCCGCGACCTCTCCGACGACGAGCTGCTCGTCCGTCTCCGGGAGGCGAAGGAGGAGCTGTTCAACCTCCGCTTCCAGGTCGCGACCGGCCAGCTCGACAACAACCGCCGCCTGCACACGGTGCGCAAGGACATCGCGCGCATCTACACGACCATGCGCGAGCGCGAGCTCGGCATCGTCCGCGCCGGCAGCGGCACCGACACCGCTGACATCGACGGGAACACCGAGGCATGAGCGAGACGACCACCGAGACGCAGGACTCCCGCGGCTTCCGCAAGGTCCGCGAGGGCCTCGTCGTCAGCGACAAGATGGACAAGACCGTCGTCGTCGCCGTCGAGGACCGCGTGCAGCACCCGCTGTACAAGAAGACCCTGCGCCGCACGAACAAGCTCAAGGCGCACGACGAGCAGAAC
>DATMKB010000453.1:0-3910 GCA_035553635.1 Mycobacteriales bacterium | reverse complement strand
CGCTTCTCGCTCACGGCCAGGCCGCTGTCGACGAGCACCCGCAGGTGGTGGCTGACGGTCGGCTGGCTCTTGCCCACCGGCTCGACGAGGTCGCACGCGCACACCGCGCCGCCCTCGGCGGTGGCGAGCAGCGACACCAGGCGCAGCCGCACGGGGTCGGACAGCGCGGCGAACTGGCGGGCGAGCTCCTCCGCGCCGCGCGCGTCGGGCACCTCGAGGGCGAGCGGGGCGCAGCACGCCTCGACGTCGGGCTGGGCCAGTGCCGGGACCGTCACGCGGACGAGCGTAGCCCGCCTATTGACAACTGTCGATGCGTCCCACACATTGACGTCCTTCGATCAGTCAACCGGAGGTGCCCGTGTCCCGCATCCAGCTCGCCCTGAACGTCGCCGACGTCGAGGAGGCCACCGCCTTCTACACCCGGCTGCTCGGCGTCCCGCCGGCCAAGACCCGCCCCGGCTACGCCAACTTCTCCGTCGTCGACCCGCCGCTCAAGCTCGTCCTGCTGGAGGACCCGACCGCCGGCGGGACGTTGAACCACCTCGGCATCGAGGTCGGCTCCGTCGCCGACGTCGATGCCGCGCGGGCACGCCTGACCGACGCCGGGCTGACCGGCACGGACGAGCAGGGCACGTGCTGCTACGCCCGCCAGGACAAGGTGTGGGTGGAGGGCGCTCCCGACGGCGAGCGCTGGGAGGTCTACACCGTGCTGGCCGACAGCGAGGTCTTCGGCGAGCCCGTCGCGCAGCAGCCGGCCGCAGCCGGCTGCTGCTGAGGACCTCCGGTGCTCCCCCTCGAGGCCCTCGCCGTCGAGCACGCGGCGCAGCTGCGCCGGGAGGCCGCCTCGGCGCGGCTGGCGGCCCTGGCCCGCTGCTGCCGCCCGGGCACCTGGCTGCGCCTCCTGCGCCGGCGGACGGCAGCTCGGGCATGACGCCGCTCGTGCGCGACGCCGAACCCGGCGACCTGCCCGCCGTCCGGGCGCTCGTCGCCGCGGCCGGCCTGCCGCTCGAGGGCCACGACGACGCCGCGGTGGTGCTCGTCGCAGAGGCCGGCGGCGCCGTCGTCGGCACGGTGGCGCTCGAGCGGCACGGCGAGCCGCCGGTGCTGCTGCTGCGCTCCGCCGCGGTGGACGCCGCTCACCGCGGCACCGGCGTCGGGACGGCGCTGACCCGCACCGCGCTGCAGCGCGCAGCCGGTGCCCCGATCGCCCTGCTGACGACGACGGCGGACGGCTACTACCCGCGCTTCGGCTTCCGGGCGGTCGACCGGACCTCGCTGCCGCCGGCCCTGGGCGCCTCGGCGGAGCTGCGCGGCGCCTGCCCGGCGACCGCCGTCGCGATGCTGCGCGACGCGACGGCCTGAGGGCTACTGCGCGTCGTCGGGCGGCACGAGGCCGCCCTCGTCGGCGTCGTCGCCGACCGCCTCCCGCTCGTGGGCCACGGACTCCTCCGGCGGCTCGGCGGCCGTCGTGGCGAGGCTCAGGGGCGGCGGCTCGGGCTCCGTCATGCAGGGGCGGTACCCCGCCTCAGGCCACCGTCCCCGCGCCGGACAGCGCAGCGCGGGCGGCGGCCGGCACGTCGGTGATGAGCGCGTCGACGCCGAGCCGCTCGCAGCGCCGCACCTCGCGCCGGCGGTTGACGGTCCACGGCACCACCGCGAGGCCGACCGCGTGCGCCGTCGCCACCGCCTCGGGCTGCGCGAGCAGCGCAGACACGTGCGGGTGCACCTCGTCGTGCCCGTCCTGCAGCGCCTGGCGCAGCAGCGACGACGGCCGGACCATCGGCCGGCCGAGCAGCGCGGTGCGCACCACGCTGCGGGGCGGCAGGAGCCGGCGCACGCGCTCCACCACCGGCGGCGCGAAGGAGGAGACGGTGACGTCGAGCGGGAGCCCGGCGCGCTCCAGCGAGCGCAGCAGGCCGGCGACCGCGAGCGCCGTGCGGGCCGTCGCCGCCGGGCCGGGCGGCGGCTGCTTGACCTCGAGCACCACGCGCCGGCCCTGGGCGAGCGCGAGCAGGTCCTCCGCACGGGCGAGCGCCAGGCCGTGGGCGCCGGCCACCTCCTGCAGCCGGGGCCACGGCGTCTCGGCGACGGCGACCGGCAGCCCTGCGGTCCGGCTCAGGTCGGGGTCGTGCGACAGCGCGAGGACGCCGTCGGCGGTGAGCCGCAGGTCGACCTCGACGCCGTCGGCGCCGGCGTCGAGGGCGGCCGCGACCGCGGCGAGCGTGTTCTCCGGGCGCGTGGCTCCGGGCAGGCCCCGGTGCGCGAGCAGCAGCACGCCCCCACCGTCGGCACGCGCGGTGTCGCGGAGGACCTCCCGAGGTGGACATCAGGTGACGAGCGGACGGACATCGCGGTCGCCGGCGCGGCGTTCTCCGCACCGACGCGCGCGGGGAACCGCCCGGCAACCTGGGCCGCGCACGCTCGGCGGCATGGACCGCACGCTGCTCCCCGCTCCCTGCCCGTACTGCAGCGGCGCCCCGTGCCGCTGCGTCGTCGCCGAGGCGCCGCCCGAGCCCGTCCCCGAGCCGGAGGACTGGGCGCCGTGGTGGGGCGCGCTGGCCGCCAACGCCTAGCGGCGGCGTCCGGGACGTTCACCTCCTGGTCGTCCGCGCGACGCGAGGAGTCGCGCCGCGGACGGCGAAGTCTGCCTGCGTCCCGCCGACCCGGAGGTCCCCGTGCGCCGCCTGCTCGTCCCCGCCCTGCTCCTCGTCCTCGCCGTCCCAGCCGTCGCCGAGGCGCCCGTGCGCCCGGACAGCCCCGTGCTCAACATCGCGCACCGCGGCGCCAGCGGTCTCGCGCCGGAGCACACGCTCGCGTCGTACGACCTCGGGCTCGCGCTCGGCGCCGACCTCGTCGAGCAGGACGCGCAGACCACGCTCGACGGCGTCGTCGTGTCGCTGCACGACGCGACGCTCGACCGCACCGCGCGGGGGCCGGTCGAGAACTGCACCGGCCGCGTCGCGACGAAGACGCTGGCGCAGCTGCGCACGTGCGACGTCGGCACGTGGTTCAACGAGCGCTTCCCGGACCGCGCGCGGCCGGAGTACGCGGGCCTGCGCATCCCGACGATGAACGAGGTGTTCGCGCGCTACGGCGACCGCGTCGCCTACCACGTCGAGGTCAAGGACAGCGACCCGCGGACGGTGCGCGAGCTGCTGCGGCTCATGGACGTGCACGGCCTGCGCGACGACGCGCACACCTCGTGGCGGGTGCTACTGCAGTCGTTCAGCCCGAGCGACCTGCTGCTGGCGCGCGCGCTCGACCCGGCGCTGCCGACGGTGCAGCTGCTCGCCGCCGTGCCGCCGGCCGGCCCTGCGCGCGACGCGGTGCTCGACGGCGTCGCCCGGTACGCCGACGGCATCGGCCCGTCGGCGGGCGGCGTCGACGCGGCGCTCGTGCAGGCCGCGCACGCGCGGTGCCTGCAGGTGCACCCCTACACGGTCGACGACCGCGACCGACTGCAGTCGCTCGTCGACGCCGGCGTCGACGGCGTCTTCACCAACCGGCCCGACGTGCTCGACGAGGTGCTCTTCCCCGACCGCGCGGCGCAGCGCCGGCCGGACGCGGGCGTGCGGAACGCCGCGCTGGCCGCCCAGCGGTCGCGGGAGTGCCGGGGGTAGTCGAGGAGCACAGGGGTCCGACGGTCCTGGCTCGCTCGTCCGCCGTCCCCAGGGGTCGTCGTCGCCGCCTGCGAGTGCCTCGCGAGCACCGCGCTACGACATTTCCTCCGGCTTCTCCACAGGGCTCGAAAGTGCCGCTGACCTGCGGTTCTTGTCGTAGGTCGGGGCTAGGTTCGTCGCATGGGAGCAGCGCTCGGAGCACTGGTGGTGGCGGTCGACGACGCCGTCGCCGTGCCCGTGCGCGAGCTGTGCGCGGCGGAGCTGCAGGTGCTCATCGCCGGGGTACAGAC
>DATMKB010000452.1:0-4747 GCA_035553635.1 Mycobacteriales bacterium | reverse complement strand
GCTGCGGCCGTCCGACGTCCTGCTGGCGGTCGAGGTCATGAGCCCGACGAGCGTCACCACCGACCGGGTGACCAAGCCGGCCCAGTACGCCGCCGCCGGCATCCCGCACTACTGGCGGCTCGAGCCGGACGTCCCGCTGCTGGTGCGGTACGCGCTGGAGGACGGCGCCTACCGCGAGGTCGGGCGGGACGACGGGCTGGCGGAGGTCGAGCGGCCGGTCCGCGTCCGCGTCGACGTCCCGGCGCTCGTGCCGTGAGCCGCCGCAGGAAGGCGCTGAGCGGCCCGGAGCACCACCGGCAGGCGGCGCGGCAGTTCGAGGCGGACTTCGCGGCGGAGCCGGAGGAGGTCCTGCACCTGTTCGAGGCCGCGCACCACTGGCGGCTCGCCGGGGAGCACGACCGCGCGCTGGCGGTCCTCGACCGCGTCCGCGAGTCCGCGCTCGAGGAGGACGACGTCCTGTCGGCCGACGTCGAGACGGTCGCGGTGCTGGTCGACGCGGGGAGAGGCGCCGAGGCCGGCGAGCGGCTGGAGCGCCTGCGGACGTCCCGTCCTGAGCCCGCCGGCTGCGTCGAGGTCGCGGAGCTGCTCGAGGAGGTGGGGGACCTCCCGGCGGCGCGCCGCTGGTTCGACCAGGCCCTGGCGGCCCTGCCGGAGGAGGAGCTCGCGGCGCACCGCGCCGGCGTCGGGGCCTGGGAGACGGCGTACCTGCTGCGCGGCCGCCGCCGCGTGCGGCACGCCCTCGGTCTCCCGCCGGACGTCCTGGACCTCGCCGTCGACCTGCCGGAGGGGTGACCCCGCAACGCCGACGGGGGCGCCCCTCGCGTGAGGAGCGCCCCCGTCGGGACGTGCGGACCGCCTAGGTCGTCGGCGGCTTCGCCGGGCCGGGGCCCTGGTTCTCGGTCTGGCCGCCCGGCGCGTCGCCCGGGGTGCCGGAGGAGGCCGGCGGCGTCGACGTGCCGGCCGGGGCCGACCCGCCGCTCGTCGTGCCCGGCGCCGCGCCCTCGGTCGAGACCGGGCGCAGCGACTCGCCCGAGCTCGCCGGGTCCTGAGCCGTGCCCTCGCCGGTGACGCCGTGCGACAGCCCGAGCATCGCCTGGTCGGCGCCGGCGGTGGCGTCCGGCGTCGCGCCGACCGGGCCCTCGCCCTCGGACACGGCCTCCTCGGTGATGACGCCGGCGCCGACGAGCGCCGGGGCCTTCTGGCCGCCCACCGAGCGGGCCAGGATCTGCGAGACGTCGAGCACCTCGATGCCGTCCTTCGCCCCGCCCTCCTGCTGCTTGGCGGTCACGGCGTCGCTCAGCATGACGATGCAGAACGGGCACGCCGTCGAGATGATGTCGGGGTTCAGCTGCAGCGCCTCGTCGGTGCGCTCGACGTTGATGCGCTTGCCGATCTTCTCCTCCATCCACATGCGCGCGCCGCCGGCGCCGCAGCAGAAGCCCCGCTCCTTGCAGCGCGGCATCTCCGCGGTCTGGAACCCGTTGATCGCGTCGAGGATCTCGCGCGGCGGGGTGTAGACGCGGTTGTGGCGACCCAGGTAGCACGGGTCGTGGTAGGTGATCGTCCCCTCGACCGGCGCGACCGGGACGAGGTAGCCCTCGTCGACGAGCTTGCCGAGCAGCTGCGTGTGGTGGACGACGTCGTAGTGGCCGCCGAGCTGCGGGTACTCGTTGTTGATCGTGTTGAAGCAGTGCGGGCAGGTCGCGACGATCTTGACGTCGTTCTCCCGGCCGGCGCCGACGCCGTTGAGCGTCTCCACGTTCTGCATGCCGAGCGCCTGGAAGACGAACTCGTTGCCCAGGCGGCGCGCCGGGTCGCCGGTGCACGCCTCCATCGAGCCGAGGACGGCGAACTCGACGCCCGCGGTGTGCAGCAGCTCGGCGAACGCGCGGGTGACCTTCTTCGCGCGGTCCTCGAGCGCGCCGGCGCAGCCGACCCAGAACAGGTACTCGACGTCCTCGGGGATGGTGTCCTCGACGACGCGGACCTCGAAGGGCAGGTCGGCGTACCACTCGTCGCGCATCGACTCCTTGAGGCCCCAGGGGTTGCCGTTCTTCTCGAGGTTGCGCAGCATCACGCCGGCCTCGCTCGGGAACGCGCTCTCGATGAGCACCTGGTAGCGGCGCATGTCGAGGATGTGGTCGACGTGCTCGATGTCGACCGGGCACTGCTCGACGCAGGCGCCGCAGGTGGTGCAGCTCCAGAGGACGTCCGGGTCGATGACGCCGCCCTCCTCGGCGGTGCCGACCAGCGGGCGCACGGCCTGCTCGTGGTTCGTGCCCTTGACGCGGGCGTAGCCGTCCTCGGGGACGTCGTGCCCGGAGTCGGTGCCGAGGTCGTGGAAGTTCGGCACGTGGTCCTCGGGCACCGTCTTGGAGCCCAGGATGTACGGCGCCTTCGCGAACAGGTGGTCGCGCAGGTTCATGATCACGAGCTTGGGGCTGAGCGGCTTGCCCGTGTTCCACGCCGGGCACTGGCTCTGGCAGCGGCCGCACTCGGTGCAGGTGGCCATGTCGAGCATGGCGGTCCAGGTGAAGTCCTCGACCTTGGCGACGCCGAAGGTGTCGACCTCGGGGTCGGCCTCCTCGAAGTCGAGGACCTTGCCCTTGCTCATCATCGGCAGCAGCTCGCCCAGGGCGGTGCTGTCGGGGTCGGGCCGGCGCTTGGTGAGCACGTTCAGCGGCGCCGTGAAGATGTGCAGGTGCTTCGAGTAGGTGACGATCACCAGGAAGCCCATGATCACCGCGATGTGCGCGACGATCATGACGTCCTCGAGGCGCGCGGCGAAGGTGTCGCCGAGCGGCTCGATGGCCAGGCTGATCGTCTTGCTCGCGAACGGCGCCCACTCGTTCTCCTGCCACGGCGACGTGCCGTGGGCCAGCTGGGCGGCGCGGATGAGCAGCAGCGTGCCGATGACGGCGCCGATCATGCCGAGCACGACCCAGGCGGCGCCGGTGTGCGAGCCGTAGAACCGGCTGCTGCGCTCCTTGCGGGCGGGGTCGTTGCGCTTGCGGATGACCGCGAAGGCGATCAGGCCCGCGCCGACGGCGACGGCGAAGAAGTCCTCGAGGAAGCCCAGCACCGGGCTGCGCCCGATGACCGGGATCGCGAACTCGGCCGTGAACAGGTGGCCGTACGCCTCGATGATCGTGAGGAAGAGGACGACGAAGCCCCAGAACACGAAGAAGTGCGCGATGCCGGGCACGCTCCACTTGAGGAGCCGCTGCTGGCCGAGCACCTCCTTGGTGTGGGCCCAGAAGCGCCGGCCGGCGCCGTCCAGGCGGCCCGGGCTCGGCTGACCGGCCGCGATCATGCGCACGAGGAACGCCACGCGGCGTCCGGCGATCGCCAGGCACACGACCGTGATGGTCAGGCCCAGCACCATGCGCACGAGGATGTGCGTCTCCAACTCGTCCTCCTGACGGCGGGTGCGAGCGGTGCGCCCTCGGGGGAACCGGTCCCCCGTCTCGCGCGCACGCGCGACGAGCAGCCTACGTCCGGGGCAGGGGCGTTGCTACTCACGGGTAACCGGCAGGACGCGCCGACGAGGGCCATCGTCCCGCGCCCAGGGCCGGAGCGCGCGCCGGGGGGTGCGCCCGGCGCGTCGGCTGCTGCGTCCGAGCCCCCGGGTTGAGCCGGACGGGCGCCTGAGGCGGCGTCCGGACGGGCGTGTTCACCGCGGACAGGGCGGGTCGAGCGACTGTATAGCGCGCTATACAGCCACATTCCCGATCTGGAGCGTCTCGTGCCTCAGCCCTCCCGCCGTCCCCTGCTCTCCCGCTCGGCCTCCGCCGCCGTGCCGGCCGCCGTGCTCCTCCTCGTGCTCGCCGTGCTCGCCGCGGCGGGGCCCGCGGCCGTCGACCTCCGTCGCGCGCAGGCTGCCGCCGCCGTCGGACCGGACGCCGGCTCGACCGCCGGCCCGGGGCGCCGAGCGGTCGTCCCGGCCACCGGGCCCGGCGCCGCCCCGGCGGCGCCGCCTCCCCCGTCCGCCGCACCCGCGGCCCTTGCGCCGGCCCCGGTCAGCGCCGCGCTCGACGCCGCCTGCGACGCCGTCCGGTTCGCCGAGCTGCCGTGCGTGCACGGCCACGGGCCCGAGGCCGTGCACGCCGCGGGCGGCCGGCACGGCGCCTCGGCGCCGGCGGTCGCCGTCCGCTGCGACGGCGACGGCCGCGAGGGCAACCGCCTGCAGGTGGTCTACGTGCGGGCCGAGGGCCGTCCGGACCGCCGGCCCGAGGTGGCGGAGCGCCTCCGCCGGGTGGTCGCCGTCGCGAACGGGGTCGTCACCCGGTCCTCGGACGGGCGCCGCGCGCTGCGCGTGGTCCACGACGCGTCCTGCGCCGTGGACCTGCCCCGGCTGACGGTGCCGCGGGAGCGCCTCGGCGCCTTCGCGGAGCTGGCGGCGGCCGCGCGGCAGGCGGGGCTCTCGCGCGTCGACCGCAAGTACCTGCTGCTCGTCGACGACGACCGCGGGTGCGCTCTGGCCGAGCAGTACCACGACGACCGGCCCGGTACCGAGAACCGCAACAACGACGGCGACATGGTGGCGGCGCTGTGGCTCCCGTGCTGGGACGGCGTCCTCGCGGCGCACGAGGTGGTGCACCTGCTCGGCGGCGTGCAGCCGAGCGCGCCGCGCTCCACCGGCCGGTGGAGCCACTGCACGGACGGCCACGACGTCATGTGCTACCCGGACGGCTCGGGGCAGCGCGTGACGGCCCGCTGCGCGGCCTCCTCGGCCACCCTGCTCGAC
>DATMKB010000451.1:0-4600 GCA_035553635.1 Mycobacteriales bacterium | reverse complement strand
GTCGCCGACCGAGAGCCCGACGGCGATGCCGCTGACGATGCCGGCCGTGAGCAGGAACGTCTCGAACGCCCGGGCGCTCGCCGTGACGTAGAAGCCGGTGATGGCGTCCTGCACCGCGCCGACGAGCGTCACACCGGGCAGCAGCAGCACGACGCCGCCCGCGACGACGAGCCCCGGCAGCGCTCCGGCACCGACCGCCACGAGGAGCAGGGCCGCCGCGGTGGCGATGAGCCCGCCGACGACGTTCTGGTAGAAGAGCGGCACCCCCGAGCGGTGCATCCGCGTGGTGACGAGGTCGACCACCACGGTCGCGCCGAAGGCGGCGCCCGTGACCACCGGGCCGGCGCCCAGCAGCACGGCCACCGCCGCGGCCAGCGACGCCCGCGCACCCGTGACGACGGGCCGCCGGTACGGGTGCCGGGCGCGCACGACGGCGCGCAGCTCCTCCTCCGCCTGCGCCCGGGTGAGCCGGCCGTCGACGAGGTCCTGCACGAGGTTGTGCACCGCGGTGACCCGCGTGTAGTCGAGCGCCCGCGCCCGCACCAGGCGCATCGTCGTCACGGGCGCGTCCTCGACCGCCGGCTGCCACGAGATCGAGATCGACGTGAAGGTGATGTCGCACTCGACCCGCGCCAGCCCGCACGCCTCGGCGATGGCGACGCAGGTGGCCGTGACGTCCGCGGCGCCGGCGCCGCACGAGAGCAGCACCTCGCCGGCGCGCAGCGCGAGGTCGAGCGCCCGGTGCGCCTCCTCCGGCTGCACGGGGGCACGGCTGCTCACACCGACCACCCTGCCAGGCCCGCCGGCCGCGGTGCGGTGCGCGTGGGTCGCGTCACGTCGGGGAAGCCTCGTCCTCGGGAACGCCGTTGAACCCTCCCGTGCCCGTGCCGAGCCTGCAGGAGATGACCCGACCCGTGCGCAAGACCTCCCCCGTCTTCTGGGCCTCGCTGGCCCTCGTCCTCCCCTTCGTGCTGTGGGGGGCGGTGGCCTCCGACTCCCTGGCGGCGTCGGCCGACGGGGCGCGCGAGTTCTTCGTCGACCAGTTCGGCTGGTTCTACCTCGTGACGGCGTCGGTGCTGCTGCTCGCGGTCATCGCCCTGGCCGCCTCGCGCTTCGGCAAGGTGCGCCTCGGCGGCGACGACGAGCAGCCCGAGTTCAGCACCCTCGCGTGGTTCTCCATGCTGTTCAGCGCCGGCATGGGCATCGGCCTGGTGTTCTGGGGCGTCGCCGAGCCGCTGTCGCACTTCGGCAGCCCCGCGACGGCGCAGCCCGGCACCACCGAGGCGGCCCGCGACGCGCTGCAGTACTCGTTCTTCCACTGGGGCCTGCACCCCTGGGCGATCTACTCCGTCCTGGCCCTGGCCCTGGCCTACGCCCGCTTCCGGCGCGGCTGGCGGGCCACCATCAGCGGCGCCCTGCGCCCGGTGCTCGGCGACCGCGCCGACGGCCCGGTCGGCTCGGTCATCGACACCCTCGCCGTCGTCGCCACGGTCTTCGGCGTCGCGACGTCGCTCGGCCTGGGCGCCGCCCAGGTGAACGGCGGCCTGGCGTCGGTGTTCGGCGGGGTCGAGGTCTCCGCGACCGCGCAGCTGGTGATCATCGCGGTGGTCACCGTCCTGTTCCTGCTGTCGGCGCTGACCGGCATCCACCGCGGCATCAAGTGGCTGTCGCTGGTCAACATCACGCTCGCCGTCGCGATCTTCACGTTCGTCCTCGTCACCGCCTCGACCGGCAAGCTCATCGGCGCCTTCACCACCACGCTGGGCAGCTACGTCAGCGAGCTGCCGGCGCTGAGCCTGCAGGCCGGCCCGTTCGACGAGACGCGTGAGGAGTTCATCAACGGCTGGACCGTCTTCTACTGGGCCTGGTGGATCTCCTGGTCGCCGTTCGTCGCGACCTTCATCGCGCGCATCTCCCGCGGCCGCACCGTCCGCGAGTTCGTCATCGGCGTGCTCGGCGTGCCGACGCTCGTCAGCGGCCTGTGGTTCTCGGTCTTCGGCACCGCGGGCATCCTCGCGGAGCTCGACGGCGCCGGGCTGTCCGACCTGCCGACCGAGTCGCAGCTGTTCGGCCTGTTCGACACGCTGCCGCTGGGCCTGCTCGCGTCGCTGGCTGCGATGCTGCTCGTCATCACGTTCTTCATCACGAGCGCCGACTCCGCGACCTTCGTCCTCGGCTCGCTGAGCACGAAGGGCGGCGCCGACCCCTCGCGGCCGGTCACGGTCGTCTGGGGCCTGGTCATCGCGGCGTCGGCCGCGGTGCTGCTCGTGAGCGGCGGTCTCGGCGGCCTGCAGACGGCGTCGATCGTCGCGGCCTTCCCGTTCGCGTTCGTGCTGCTGCTCGTGCTCGTGGCGCTGGTCAAGGGCCTGCGCAGCGAGCCCACCGGCCCCGGCACCTTCACCCCGCACCGCCGCGTCGAGCGGCAGAAGGTCGACGCGTGACCCGCTGGGCCGCCTATGCCGCCTACCTCGTCGGCAGCGCCGTGTTCCTGCTGGTGGCGCTGCGGCGGGGGGCGCCGCTCATCGCCGTCGGCAGCGCGCTGTTCGTGCTCGGCACGCTGCTCTACCTCGTGCCCGACGCCCGGCAGGCGCGTCGCGAGCGCACCCGCCGCTAGCGCACCGGCACGACGTCGGGGGCGCCCAGCCGGGCGGCGTCCGCCGTCTCGTCGTCGGGCTGCTCCTGGGCCTCGAGCTCGGCCGCCACGCGCGCGAAGTAGTGCTCGACCTCGAGCGCCTCGTGCTCGGCGTCCCAGCCGAGCAGCGGGGCCATCAGCCGGGCCACCACCGGCGCGGCCTCCACCCCGCGGTCCCAGCTCTCGATCGAGGCACGGGTGCGGCGGGTGAGGACGTCGTCGAGGTGGCGGGCGCCCTCGTGCGTCACGGCGTAGACCGCCTCCACCTGCAGGTAGTCGTCGGCGCCGGGCAGCGGCTCGGCGAGCTCCGGCCGCTCGGCCAGGAGCGCGAGCACCTCGGACACCAGGGTGCCGTAGCGCTGCAGCAGGTGCTCCACGCGCGCGCGGTGCAGGCCGCTGCGCTCGGCCAGCGCCCGGCGCTGGTTCCACAGCGCCGGGTAGCCCTCGGCCCCGAGCAGCGGGACGTCCGCCGTCACCGACGCCGGCACCTTCGCGTCCAGCGCTCGCACCGCCTCGTCCACCGCGTCCTGCGCCATGACCCGGTAGGTCGTGTACTTGCCGCCCGCGACGACGACGAGGCCGGGCACCGGGTGCGCCACCGTGTGCTCGCGCGACAACTTGCTCGTGACGTCGGACTCCCCGGACAGCAGCGGCCGCAGCCCGGCGTACACGCCCTCGACGTCCTCCTTGCGCAGCGGCTGCGACAGCACGCGGTTGGCCTGCTCGAGCAGGTAGTCGACGTCGCGCGCGGAGACGGCGGGGTGCGACTTGTCGAGCGACCAGTCGGTGTCGGTGGTGCCGACGATCCAGTGGCGGCCCCACGGGATGACGAACAGCACGCTGGTGGCCGTGCGCAGGATGAGCCCCGTCGAGCTCTGGATGCGGTCGCGCGGGATGACCAGGTGCACGCCCTTCGACGCGCGCACCTGGAACTGCCCGCGGGTGTCGGCCAGGCCCTGCGTGTCGTCGGTCCAGACGCCGGTGGCGTTGACCACCTGCCTGGCCCGCACCTCGAGGTCGCGGCCGGTCTCGAGGTCGCGCACCACCGCGCCGGTGACCCGCTCGCCGGCGCGCAGCAGCCGCACCACCCGCGCGCGGTTGGCGCAGTGCGCGCCGTACGCCGCGGCCGTGCGGGCGAGGAACATCGTGTGGCGGGCGTCGTCGACCTGGGCGTCCCAGTACTGCACCGCGCCGACGAGCGCGTCGGCGCGCAGGGCCGGCGCCTCGCGCAGCGCCTGGCGGCGGGTGAGGTGCCGGTGCCGGGGCAGCCCGCGGGAGGCGCCCGACAGCAGGCTCATCGTGTCGTAGAGCGCGACGCCGGCGCCGACGTACGGGCGCTCCCACGCGCGGTGCTGCAGCGGGTAGAGGAACGGCACCGGGCGCACCAGGTGCGGCGCGAGCCGGCGCAGCAGCAGCGACCGCTCGGCCAGCGCCTCGGCGACGAGCCGGAAGTCGAGCATCTCGAGGTACCGCAGCCCGCCGTGCACGAGCTTGCTGCTGCGGCTGCTCGTGCCGCTGGCCCAGTCGCGCGCCTCGACGAGCCCGGTGCGCAGGCCGCGGGTGGCGGCGTCGAGCGCCGCGCCGCTGCCCACCACCCCGCCGCCGACCACCAGCACGTCGAGCTCGCCGTCGGTCATGGCCGCCAGCGCCGCCTCGCGGGCCGCGGGCGAGAGGGCGGCGGTCAGGACCACGCGCTCAGGCTAGTGCCGCCCCGCGCCCCGCGCCCCGGGGCGCTGATCATGGGGAGAGTGCCCGTGCGCGCGGCGCGTCGCGGGCACTCCTCCCATGATCAGCGGCGAGGGCGCGGGGGCGTCGAGGGCGGAGGCGGTCAGGAGGCGGCGGCCTCGTCGACGAGGTCGTCGAGCACCTCGTCGGTCACCGGCTCGTCGTGCTCGATGCGGCGGCTGACCTCGACCATGACCTCGCGCTCGACGACCTTGACGCGCTCGCGCGCCTTGCCGTCGACGG
>DATMKB010000450.1:0-5594 GCA_035553635.1 Mycobacteriales bacterium | reverse complement strand
AGCCACTGCTCGAGCTGGTCGCGCCCGAGGTGCGGGTGCCGGCGGCTGCCCGGGGCGGTGCGCACGTCGACCACCGCCCGCGCCGGCCCGAGCCGGTCGAGGAGCTCCTCCGGCGTGCAGGTGCCGTGCCCGACCGACAGGAGCAGCGCTACTCCCAGCGGAAGAGCCGGGCGGCCAGCGCCAGCCCGCCCACCGCCCAGGCCGCGAGCACCAGCGTCTCGCGCACCGGCAGCACGGCGCCGGCCTCGAGCACCTCCCGCAGCCCGCCCGAGAGCGCCGCGGTGGGCAGCAGCGAGAGCGGGGCCTCGGCCGGCCCGAAGGCCGACAGCGGGAAGACGATGCCGCCGAGCACGAGCAGCACCAGCCAGACCAGGTTGGCGGCGGCCAGGGAGGTGAGCCCGCGCAGGGTGCCGCCGAGCAGCAGGCCGAGGCCGGCGAAGGCGGCCGTGCCGAGCGCCACGAGCACCACGGCCCCCACGACGGCGCCCTGCGGCGACCAGCCGAGCGCCAGGCCGACGAGGGCGAGCAGGGTGAGCTGCAGCAGCTCGACGACGAGCACCGCCAGGGTCTTGGCCAGCAGCAGCACCCAGCGGGGCAGCGCGGTGGCCCCGAGCCGCTTGAGGACGCCGTACTGCCGCTCGAAGCCCACGGCGATGGCCTGGCCGGTGAAGGCCGCGGACATGACGGCCAGCGCCATCAGGCCCGGCACGAAGAAGTCGGCGCGCTCGCCGGGGGTGCCGGCGCCGTCGACCTCGACGAACGGCACGAGCACGAGCACCACGAGCAGCCCGAGCGGGATGACGAGGTTGAGCAGCACCTGCTCGCCGTTGCGCAGGACGAGCTTGAGCTCGGCGGCGGCCTGGGCGCGCAGCATCCGGCCGACCGGCGCGGCGCCGGGCGCGGGGGCGAGCTCGCCGGGGGACCAGGCGCTCACGTGCGCAGCTCCTTGCCGGTCAGCTCGAGGAAGACGTCCTCGAGCGTGCGGGTCTCGACGCGCAGGTCGTCGGCCCGGACGCCGTTGGTCGCGCACCAGGCGGTGACGGCGGCGAGCAGCTGCGGGTCGACCGGCCCCTCGACGAGGTACTGGCCGGCGGGGCTCTCCTTGGCCAGGCAGCCCTCCGGCAGCGCCGACAGCAGCTGGTCGAGGTCCAGGCCGGGGGTGGCGCGGAACCGCAGCTGTCCCGCGGCGCCGTGCCGGGTGAGCTCGGCGACGGTGCCCGCGGCCACCACCCGGCCGGCGTCCACCACGACGACGTCGTCGGCCAGGCGCTCGGCCTCGTCCATGAGGTGGGTGGTGAGCACGACCGTGGCGCCGTCGGCGCGCAGGGCCTCGACGAGCTCCCAGGTGCCGCGGCGGGCCTGCGGGTCCAGGCCGGAGGTCGGCTCGTCGAGGAAGACGAGCTCGGGCCGGCCGACGACGGCCATGGCCAGGGAGAGCCGCTGCTGCTGGCCGCCCGACAGCCGCCGGCAGGCGGTGCCCTCGACCTCGGTCAGGCCGAGCCGCTCGAGGAGGGCGCCCGGGTCGAGCGGGCGGGCGGCGAAGCTCGCGACCAGGCGGAGGGCCTCGCCGCAGCGCAGCCCGGGGTAGGTGCCGCCGGCCTGCGGCATGACGCCGACCCGCGGGCGCAGCGACGGCGTGCGCGGCGGGAGGCCGAGGACGCGCACCGTGCCGGCGTCCGGGTCCTGGTAGCCCTCGCACACCTCGACGGTGGTCGTCTTGCCCGCGCCGTTGGGCCCGAGCAGGGCGAGCACGGTGCCGCGGCGGGCGGCCAGCGAGAGCCCGTCGACAGCAGTGCGGGCGCCGCCGCCGGGGACGCGGAAGCGCTTGACCAGGCCGTCGACCTCGAGGGCGAGGTCGGTCACCCTCCCAGGGTAGGCGGAAGCGCCCGGTGAGGGCTCCCTTCGTGCGGCAGGTCACCCGCGGCCGCGCGGCGCTGCGTTCGACCCCGGGATCGAATTGCGCAACACTCGTGTTGTGCAATCCGTGGACAGGAGCAGGGGCACCGATGCGCGCACGCGCGACCGGGTGCGCTCGCTGCTGCTCGAGCTCGGGCCCTGCACGGCCGCCGTCCTGGGCGAGCGGCTGGGCCTGACGCCGGCCGGCGTCCGGCGGCACCTCGACGCGCTGGTGGCCGACGGCACGGTGAGCACCGTGACCCCGCGCCGCACCGCCGTGCGCGGGCGCGGCCGCCCCGCGCGGCTGTTCGCGCTCACCGAGGCCGGCCACGCCGCCGGCCCCGCCGCCTACGACGACCTCGCGGTGGGCGCCCTGCGCTTCCTCGCCGAGGCCGCGGGCGAGCGGGCCGTCGAGCAGTTCGCCCAGCAGCGCGCCGCCGAGTTCGAGGACCGGTACCGCGACCGGCTCGCCGGCGTCGCCGTCGCCGAGCGGCCCGCGGCCCTCGCCGAGGCGCTCACCGACGACGGGTACGCCGCCAGCACCGAGCCCGCCGCGGCGGGCAGCACGCAGCTGTGCCAGCACCACTGCCCGGTCTCCTCGGTGGCCGAGCAGTTCCCCCAGCTCTGCGACGCCGAGACGGCGGCCCTCGGCCGCCTCCTCGACACCCACGTCCAGCGCCTCGCGACCATCGCCCACGGCGACGGCGTCTGCACCCTGCACGTCCCGGCTGCTCCGCAGCCGGCGGGCAACGTCCCCTCTCCGACCGGAGGAGCTCGATGACCACCGTCGACCAGATCGGCACCACCGGCTACGAGTTCGGGTGGTCCGACCCCGACGTCGCCGGCGCGTCCGCCAAGCGCGGCCTGAGCGAGGCGGTCGTCCGCGACATCTCCGCCCGCAAGGGCGAGCCGGAGTGGATGCTCGAGCTGCGCCTCAAGGGCCTGCGGCTGTTCGAGAAGAAGCCCATGCCGACCTGGGGCTCCGACCTGTCGGGCATCGACTTCGACCACATCAAGTACTTCGTGCGCACCTCGGAGAAGCAGGCGACCTCCTGGGAGGAGCTGCCCGAGGACATCAAGAACACCTACGACAAGCTCGGCATCCCGGAGGCGGAGAAGCAGCGCCTCGTCGCCGGCGTCGCTGCGCAGTACGAGTCCGAGGTCGTCTACCACTCGATCCGGCAGGACCTCGAGGAGAAGGGCGTCCTGTTCCTCGACACCGACACCGCGCTCAAGGAGCACCCGGACCTGTTCCGCGAGTACTTCGGCTCGGTCATCCCGGTGGGCGACAACAAGTTCGCCGCGCTCAACACGGCGGTGTGGTCGGGCGGGTCGTTCATCTACGTGCCGCCGGGCGTCACCGTCGACATCCCGCTGCAGGCGTACTTCCGCATCAACACCGAGAACATGGGCCAGTTCGAGCGGACGCTCATCATCGCCGACGAGGGCTCCTCGGTGCACTACGTCGAGGGCTGCACCGCGCCGATCTACTCGAGCGACTCGCTGCACAGCGCGGTCGTCGAGATCATCGTGAAGAAGGACGCCCACGTCCGGTACACGACCATCCAGAACTGGTCGAACAACGTCTACAACCTCGTCACCAAGCGCACCGCCGTGCACGAGGGCGGCCGCATGGAGTGGATCGACGGCAACATCGGGTCCAAGGTCACGATGAAGTACCCGGCCTGCTACCTGCTCGGTGAGCGCGCGGTCGGCGAGACGCTGTCGATCGCCTTCGCCGGCGAGGGCCAGCACCAGGACGCCGGCGCCAAGATGGTCCACGCCGCTCCTCGTACGACGAGCAACATCGTGAGCAAGTCGGTCGCCCGTGGCGGCGGCCGCACGTCCTACCGCGGCCTCGTGCAGGTGCAGGAGGGCGCGACCGGCTCGAAGAGCAACGTGGTCTGCGACGCGCTGCTCGTGGACACGATCAGCCGCTCCGACACCTACCCGTACGTCGACGTGCGCGAGGACGACGTGTCCCTCGGCCACGAGGCGACGGTCAGCCGCGTCGGCGAGGACCAGCTCTTCTACCTGATGAGCCGCGGCCTGACCGAGCAGGAGGCCATGGCGATGGTCGTGCGCGGCTTCGTCGAGCCGATCGCCCGCGAGCTCCCGATGGAGTACGCGCTCGAGCTCAACCGCCTCATCGAGCTCCAGATGGAGGGCTCCGTTGGCTAGCTCCATGTCGGACGCCCTCTCCACCGAGCGAGCTGCGCTGAAGGAGACCGGCGGCATCACGGACGGCGCCGTCGCCGTCGGCGTGAAGCCGTCGACCCCCCGCAGCCCGGCGGACGTACGACCGGAGCGCGTGCGGTCGGCCGACCCCGACGTGTTCGGCCCGCCGACCGGCCGCGAGGAGGAGTGGCGCTTCACGCCGCTGGACCGCCTGCGGGTCCTGCTCGACGGCGCGCCCTCCGAGGCGCACCTGTCGGTGGAGTCCGACGTGCCCGAGGGCGTCGAGCTGGTCGAGGTGCCGACGGCCGAGCTGGACGTGCCGCTGCCGGTCGACCGGCTGGCCGCGCTCGCGCTGCAGCGGGCCGGTTCCGCGCTCGTGGTCCGGGTCCCCAAGGCGCTGGAGGTCGATGCGCCCGTCGTGCTCCGGCTGACCGGCACCGGCACCGAGCAGGTGGTGTGGGGCTCCGTCGTGGTCGACGTCGCCGAGCAGGCGCGGGCCACGGTGGTGCTCGAGCACACCGGCAGTGCCCACTACGCCTCCTGCGTCAGCGTCCTGGTCGGCGACGGCGCCTCGCTGCAGCTGGTGCAGGTGCAGGGCTGGGCCGACGACGCCGTGCACGGCGCGCACGTCGCGAGCCGCCTCGGCCGCGACGCCAAGCTCGTCTCGACCCAGGTCACCCTCGGCGGCGACCTCGTCCGCGTGAACGAGACCGTCGACTTCACCGCCCCCGGCGGCGACGTCGACCTGCGCGGCGTCTCCTTCGCCGACCGCGGCCAGCACCTCGAGCACCGGCTGCTCGTCGACCACAGCGTGCCGCAGTGCACCAGCAACGTCGTCTACAAGTCGGCGCTGCACGGCGACGAGGCGCACACCGTCTGGGTCGGCGACGTGCTCATCCGCGCGACCGCCACCGGCACCAGCACCTACGAGCTCAACCGCAACCTGCTGCTCACGCCCGAGGCGCGGGCCGACTCGGTGCCGAACCTCGAGATCGAGACCGGCGAGATCGCCGGCGCCGGCCACGCCAGCGCCACCGGCCGGTTCGACGACGAGCAGCTGTTCTACCTGCAGTCCCGCGGGATCCCGGCCGACGTGGCCCGCCGGATGGTCGTGCGCGGCTTCTTCGCCGACGTCGTCGAGGACCTGGGCGTGCCGGCCCTGGAGGAGCGGCTCATGCAGACCATCGAGGCCGAGCTGGAGAGGGCCTTCGCGTGAAGGCGGCGAAGCTGTCCGACATCCCCGAGGAGGGCGCGATCCGCGTCGAGCTCGCGGGCAAGCCGGTGTGCCTCGCCAGGTCCGGCGGCGAGGTGTTCGCGCTCAGCGACGTCTGCTCGCACGCCGATGTCGCGCTGTCCGAGGGCGACGTCGAGGACGGCAAGATCGAGTGCTGGCTGCACGGGTCGCTGTTCGACCTGCGGACCGGCGAGCCCAGCGGGCTGCCGGCGACCCGCCCCGTACCCACCTATCCCGTGACCGTCGAGGGCGACGACGTCCTCGTGCAGATGGAGCCCTAGATGAC
>DATMKB010000449.1:0-4573 GCA_035553635.1 Mycobacteriales bacterium | reverse complement strand
GTCGTCCTCGGCCTGACGGCCGCCGCCCAGGCCGTCGTCGTCGTCTACACCGGCTCGGTGGCGCTGCTCGGCGACACGCTGCACAACGTCGCGGACGCCCTGACCGCGGTGCCGCTCGCCGTCGCCTTCCTGCTGGGCAGGCGGGCACCGACCCGGCGCTACACCTACGGCTACGGCCGCGCGGAGGACCTTGCCGGCATCGTCATCGTGCTGTTCATCCTGGCCTCGGCCGTGGCGGCGGCGTACGAGTCGGTGCGCCGGCTCATCGACCCGTCCGAGGTGCGCTACGTCGGTGCGGTGGCCGCCGCGGGCGTGATCGGCTTCATCGGCAACGAGGCGGTGGCGCAGTACCGCATCCGCGTCGGCCGCGAGATCGGCTCGGCGGCGCTCGTGGCCGACGGGCTGCACGCGCGCACCGACGGGTTCACGTCGCTCGCCGTGCTGCTGGGCGCCGTCGGGGTAGCCCTCGGCTTCGAGCGGGCCGACCCGATCGTCGGCCTGCTCATCACCGTGGCCATCCTCGTGGTCCTGCGCGACGCCGCCCGCCAGGTCTACGCACGCCTCATGGACGCCGTCGACGAGGAGCTGGTCGACGACGTCGAGCGGGTCCTGCTCGCGACGCCCGGCGTGCGCAGCACCGGCGATGTGCGCGTGCGGTGGATCGGCCACGTCCTGCGGGCGGAGGCCGACGTCGTCGTCGCGCCGGAGCTCAGCCTGGTCGAGGCGCACGCCGTCGCCGAGGAGGCCCAGCACCGGCTGCTCCACGAGGTGCCCAAGCTCGTCGCGGTGACGGTGCACTGCGACCCCGAGGGGACCGGGCACCACGCGCTCACCGAGCACCACGTCACGGGCGGGCGGACCAGGCTCAAGCGGTAGCCGGGCAGGAGCCGGCGCTCCGCCGTCGAAGAGGTCGGGGACAGCTGACCCCGTCCGCAGGAGTCCTCGCGTGCGCTCGTTCCTCCGTGCGGCCGTCACCGGTGCCGTCGTCGGCGCCGTCGGCCTCGGCTCCGCGTGGGGCGCCGCGGTCCTGACCACGCCGGCCCTGCCGGCGGTCCCGGCGCCACCGACGTCCGTCGTGGCGCCGCCGGCAGCCGGTGCGGCCGCCCAGGAGCAGGCCCCCGCCGCGACCGCGGCGGCAGTTGCGCCCGGCGAGCGGTTGCCGGCCGGCTGGTGGCTGGCCGGGTCGGCGACCACGAGCCTCGTGCCGCCCGCCGACCGGTGGAAGCAGGCCGCGGAGTGCCGCGGCTCGTCACCCGAGCAGCTCTACACGCCGCTGACGCCGGACGGCTGCCTCATCACCTTCGACATGCTCTGGGCCGACGGCGTCGACTCCGACAACCCCATCCAGGCCCGGTCGGTCGCCCTGTCCAACGGCGTCGACACCGTGGTGTTCACCGTCATGGACGTCGTGGGCTACATGGCCTCCTACCCGGCGGACCTGTGCGCCGACTGCGGGATCGGGCAGGTCACGCAGGCGCTGTCGACCGAGCTCGGCATCCCGGCGCGCAACCTCGTGGTGCAGGCCAGCCACACCCACGCGGCGCCGTCGACGATCGCCAAGGGCGCGCCCTGGTACTACCAGTACGTCCGCGACCAGCTCAAGGCCAGCGTCCGCGGCGCCGTGGCCGACCTGCGCACGAGCCCGCCGGTGCGGCTGGAGACCGGCGCGACCGCCGCCAAGGCCTACAACGTCGACCGCCGCATCGCCGACCGCGCGGTCCCGGACTTCGAGCTCGGGTGGCTCCGCGCCTTCGTGCCGGGGCAGGGCGCGGGCAAGGGCACCACGCGGGCGGTGCTCGGCAGCTTCGCGGTGCACCCGACCGTCCGCAACGCCAACGCCCGGTTGCACTCCGGCATGGTCGGGCCCTTCACGCGGCGCCTGTCGCAGGAGCTCGGCGGCGCCGCGCTGTTCCTCCCTGGCGCCATCGGCGACCAGACGCCGGACAAGGGCTTCGGCATCAACGGCCTCGGCGAGGGCCTCGCGGACCTCGTCGTCGAGGACGTACGCCGCGGCGGCACGGTGCTGCAGAGCAACGACGTCGAGGTCGCCGCCACCACGGTGCAGGTGCCGGTGGAGAACGCGTTCTTCGCCGGGGCGCTCGCCAGCGGCTACGCCGTGCGCGACATCCTCCCGCCGTACGGCGGCGGACCGCACGCGGTCAGCACGCGGGCGAACGGCGGCCGGCTGCCGAACTGCGTCGGGGCCGGCTCGACGCACGTCGTCACGCCGGTCAGCGCCGTCCGGCTGGGCGCGCGCCCAGCCCCTGGCAAGGTCGAGACGGGACGTCCGGAGGACCGGCGGCCGGTCCCGACCGACAACGTGGTGCTCGTGCAGACGCCCGGTGAGGTGTTCGCCTCCATCGGGCTGGTGGTCAAGGACTACCTGAGCCGATCGAGCAATGTGCTCGTGCAGGGCCTGACCAACGACACGATCGGCTACATCATCCCGGCGAACCAGTACGACCTGTTCGCCAGCCAGGGCGGCGGCCTGGTCGGCAACGCGGCAGGCACCTCGAACTACGAGGAGGCGCTCAGCCTCGGCCGCTGCACCGGCGAGCTCGTGACGACGGCAGCGCTGCAGATGGGGGCGCAGCTCGGCGTCATGGGCGAGGGCGAGGCCCCCTAGGCGAAGCCGGTGGCGGCACGCACCGCCACGACCGTCCCCACCACGAGCACCGCCACGGCGCCGAGCGCCGGGGCGGCGTGCAGCAGCCGGTGCAGACGGTCCGCCGCCCGCTCGTGCGCCCGGCGGTGCAGGACGTCCCGGCCGCGCAGGGCGAGCACCCCGGTGAGCGTCACGGTGGCGGCGAGGCCGGCGCTGAACGCCGCGACCAGCCCGAGGCCGAGCGCGGTCCGGCCGAGGGCGAGCGCGCTCAGGAGCACAAGCAGCGCGGACGGCGAGGGGAGCAGGCCGCCGGCGGTCCCGAGGGCCACCAGGCCCTCGCGCGTCATGGGCGCCTCGGCGCCGCGCGGCCGTCGGCGTCGCAGCAGCATCCAGGCGCCGAGCGCCGCGACGACGAGGCCGGTGACGAGCTGCAGCGCGTCGCCGAGCCGGCCGACGTCGGGCACCCGGGAGGCGGACCACAGCGCCAGCCCCAGCGCCAGCACGGAACCGCAGTGCATGACCGCGACGACCAGGCCGAGCAGCGCGGCGTCCCGGACCCGTCCTCGACCCGCGACGAGGTAGGCGGCGGCGACCGCCTTGCCGTGCCCCGGGGCCAGCGCGTGCACCGCTCCGACGGCCAGGGCGACGAGCAGCGCGACAGCAGCGGCCACCGGCCCGGTGGACGTGTCGAGCGCGGTCACCAGCCGCCGCTCCAGCGGCAGCGCGCCGCCGAAGGCGCCGCGCACCCCGGTGCCCGCCGACGTCTGGGGCCGTGCCGCCGGCAGCAGCCCGGCGGCCCCCGGGTCGAGGCGGAGGTTGCGCTCCGGTGACGCAGCGGTGTGCAGGTGCCGCACGGCGCCGGCCGGGCCTGCGGCGGTGGTGAGCGTCCGGTAGCGGGCGTCGACGTCGTGCAGCAGGGCGATCGTGAGCGCCACCTCGTCGACCGGTCGCGGGCAGCGCGCCGCCACCACGACGCCCTCCCGCACGACGCTGGCGGTGGCCCGCGCCTCCGTCGGGCAGGGGCGCCCGTCCTGGCGGACCCGCACGGCCGACTCGAGCAGCACCTGCAGGCGAGGGGAGGCGGTCAGCCGCGCGTCCTGCGCCTCGGTGAGGCCGTCCTCGCCGGCCGGCAGGCCGAGGGAGCGGGCCAGCACGGCGATGTCGTCGGGCGAGGCGGTCCACGTGACGACGACGGTCCGCGCGTCCTCGGCGACGGCGGTGGCGAAGGCCGGCAGGCCCAGCGGGTGCGCCGACGCCGCCGGCGCCAGGAGCAGGACCAGCAGCGCCGCGACGACGGACGCCGCCGCGGTCCGCGCGCCGGTGCGCACCGTCAGCCGGTGCGCGCGAGGTCGTCCGCGGCGACCGGGGCGCCCGTCGTCAGCGGCTCGTGCAGCCCCCGGCGGCGGAACCACCAGCGCACGCCGTAGACGGCTCCCGCGGCGTAGGCCCAACCGATGAACGCGTCGACGACGTAGTGCTCGCCGCCGTAGGTGAGCGTGAACGTCATGGCGAGCACGTAGAGGACCAGCAGCGCCCGGGTGCGCCGGCGCACGAGCGACCACGTGAAGAGCAGCACCATGAACGGCACCGCCGAGTGCAGCGACGGGATCGCGGCGACGGCGTTGGCGTAGGCCTCGCCCTGCTGCACGGCCGAGCGGATCGTGCCGATGCCGGTCGCTTGCAGGGTCACCGACGTCACGCGGTCGATGCCCTCGGGGAGGTAGCCGTTGAGGCTCGCCATCCACGGCGGCGCGGCCGGGAAGGCGGCGTAGGTCGACAGCGTCAGCAGCGTGAGCGTGACGAGCGTCCAGACGTAGCGCCGGAACAGGTGGTAGCTCGAGACCCAGAGCGCGACGGCGAGCGCCATCGGCACGATGAAGTGCGACATGTACACCGGGACGATGAGCGCGTCGTACCACTGCACGTCGCCCGGCACGTACAGGCGGTCCTGCAGCCAGACCGTCGGGA
>DATMKB010000448.1:0-8757 GCA_035553635.1 Mycobacteriales bacterium | reverse complement strand
TGCCGGCGCTCCCGCTGCACCGCGCCTTCGGGCTGGCCTGGCCGGCGCTGCTGCGGCTGCTGCCGTGAGCCCCTCGCCGGGGCGCTGGCCGGTCGACACCGGCACCGCCGAGCTGCTGCAGGACGCCGACCGGCCGGACGCCTGGCTGCTGCTCGTCGACGGCGTCGCGCAGAGCCACGTGGACCTCGCCGACCCCGCCCGCCTCGAGTTCGAGTACGTGCGCCTGCTCGCGGACGTGATCGACACCGCCGCGCCCGAGGGCGAGCCGGTGGCGGCGGTGCACCTGGGCGGCGGGGGGTGCACGCTCCCCCGCTACGTCGCGGCGACCCGGCCGGGCAGCACCCAGCTCGTCGTCGAGGCCGACGCCGCGCTCGCTGCCCTCGTGCGCGCGCAGCTGGGCACCGCCGGCTTCCGGCTGCGCGTCGGCGACGCCCGCACCGAGTGCGCCCGGCTGCAGCCCGGCCGGTCCGACGTCGTGCTCGCCGACGTCTTCGAGGCCTCGGTGCAGCCGGTGCACACCACGACCCTCGAGTGGCTGCACGAGGTGCGACGGCTCCTGCGGCCCGGCGGCACCTACGCGGTGAACGTCGCCGACGGCCGGTCGCTCGCCTTCGCGCGCGGCCAGGTCGCCACCCTGCAGGCGGCGTTCGCGCACGTCGTCCTGCTGGCCGACCCGTCGGTCCTGCGGGGCCGCCGCTTCGCCAACCTCGTGCTGGCGGCCTCGGACGCGCCGCTGCCGGTGGCCGGGCTGTCCCGTCGCGCCGCCCGCGCGGCCGGGCGGGCGCGCGTCGTCGAGGGCGAGGAGCTCACCCGCTTCGCGGCGGGCGCAGCGCCGGTCACCGACGCGACGGCGCGCTCGGCCCCGCGGCCGCCGGACGACCTGTTCAGCCGCCGGTAGGCAGCAGCAGGTCCACCACCGAGCGCACGACGTCGGCGATGTCGCCGGTGCGCAGCAGCACCGCGCGCTGCCGCTCGGCCGAGGTGCCGCGGGCGAGCACCTGCTCGAGCAGGGCGTCCGCCTCGTCCCAGTCCCCGACCTCCTCGAGCTCCGGGCGCAGCCGGTCGCGCAGCCGGCGGGCGAGCACCGGCCCGTCGACGAGACGGCCCTCGTGCAGGTCCACCAGCTGCCCGGCCACGCCGTGCCGCGCGGCCCGCCAGCGCGCCGCACGCACGACCTCCGGGCGCGGCGTCGCGAAGGGCTGCTCGGCCTGCGCGTCGGCGGCGGCCCGGCGCACGAGCGCCCGGCTCAGCGCCGCCTGCAGGACGACGTCGTCGAGGTCGGGCGTGGTGTCCGCGACGCGGACCTCGACGGTGGGGAAGCGCGTCGACAGCCGGGCGTCCCAGTACAGGTGGCTGGCGTTGCGCACCATGCCGGTGGCCACGAGGTCCTCGACGAGGGCGTCGTAGACCGCCCGCGTGCCCAGCACCTGCGGCGTGCCGGTGACGGGGAAGCGGTTGAACCACTGGGTGCGGTAGCTCGCGTAGCCGGTGTCGACGCCCTCCCAGAAGGGAGAGCTGCCCGACAGCGCCAGCAGCACGTGCAGGTCCGGGCGCAGCCGGTCGAGCACCTGCACGCCGAGCTCCGGGTCGGCCTGCGGCAGCGACACGTGCACGTGGCAGCCCGCGATGAGCTGCTGCAGCGCCAGCAGGCCGAGCCGCTCGAACACCTCGAGGTAGCGCTCGCCCGGCGTGAGCCGCTGGTCGAGCCAGCTGCCGAACGGGTGGGTGCCGCAGGCGAGCACCCGGCAGCCGTGCTCGCGGGCGGCGGCGTCCGCGCCGCGGCGCAGGCGCAGCAGCTGCGCGCGCACCTCCGACAGCGACGAGCAGACGGGCGTGGCCACCTCGAGCTGGCTGGTGCTGATCTCGCTCTGCGCGTCGGCGCCGAGCAGCCGCTTCGCGCTGTCGACGACGCCCGGGGCGTCCGCGAGGCCCCCCGTCGTCGCGTCGACGAGGTGGTACTCCTCCTCGACGCCGACGGTGGCGCCGACGCCGGTCACCTGCGCCGGGCCGCGGCGAAGTCCGGCGCGCGCTTGGCCAGGAAGGCCTGCACGCCCTCGGCGTACTCGGCGCTCGTCCAGGACTGCGCGTAGAGGGCCTGGACCTCCTCGTCCTCCTCCAGGCGGCCGGCGACGGCGCGCGCCACCATCTCCTTGCCGCCCACCAGCGAGACGCGGGCCCGCGAGGCGAGCGTGCGGGCCAGCGCGTAGGCGCGCTCCTCCACCTCGCCCGGGGCGCACAGCTCGTGCACCAGGCCGATGCGCAGCGCGGTGGCGGCGTCGAGCAGGTCGCCGGTGAGCAGGATCCAGCGGGCCCACGCCGGGCCGACCGTCTCCACGAGCCGCGCGGTGGAGCCGAGCGCGTAGACGATGCCGAGCTTGGCCGGCGTGACGCCGAAGCGCGAGCCGGTCTCGCACACCCGCAGGTCGCAGGCGACGGCGAGCTGCGTGCCGCCGCCGATCGCGAACCCCTCGACGAGAGCGACCGTCGGCTTGGGGAAGCGGATGAGCGCCTGCTCCCCCGCCTCCACCGCCTCGCCGTAGCGGCGCGCGCCGTCGGGGTCCGACCGCAGCGTCGTGAACTCGGCGATGTCGGCGCCGGCGCTGAACGGGCCGCCCGGCGTCCCGCGGAGCACGACGACGTCGACGTCGTCCTCGTCCGCGAGCAGCGGCATGAGGCGCCCCAGCGCGTGCCACATCGCGAACGACACGGCGTTGTGCTTGTCCGGCCGGGTCAGCCGGACGGTGGCGATCCCGTCGTCGACGGTGACCGCGAGCTGGCCGGAGGCGTCTCCGACCGCGTCCTCCAGGCGCGCCTGCATGCGCCCATGGAACCAGGGCGGGCAGGCGCGCCCGGAGGCGCCGGTCAGCCGCGGGACGGGCGGCAGGCGTCCTCGGACGTCGCGAGCTCGGCCGGGCGGTCGGCGCTCGCCGGCAGCAGGACGTCGACGCCGAGCTCGGCGGCCTCGACGCGGACGGTGCCGGTGAGCTCCGCGGGCACGGTCGTGCGGGTCGTCCTGCAGCCCAGCCGGTGCGACACCGCGCGCGAGGTCGTCGGCTCGCCGGTGGCGGTCCAGTCCAGCTCGACCGTGAGCGTCGCCGTGGAGGCGCGGTCGGCCCCGACGTCGTAGCACTCGAGCACGGCCGTGCCGCGCATCGCGGCCGTGCGGAGCGGGTCGGCGGTGAAGGTGAAGCCGCCGCCCTCCGGGCGGAAGCACTCGGCGCCGGCGACGAACAGCTCGGCGACGCCGGTGGACGCCTCCGGGCGGGCGAAGCCG
The DNA here is from genome assembly GCA_035553635.1 of Mycobacteriales bacterium. Classification (GTDB taxonomy): domain Bacteria; phylum Actinomycetota; class Actinomycetes; order Mycobacteriales; family SCTD01; genus DATLGD01. The sequence continues at coordinate 5,483 of DATMKB010000448.1, read as the reverse complement.
TCGAGCGTGACGAAGACGTCGCCGTCGACGACCGTGCCGAAGGCCGTGTCGAGCGTGCTGCGGACCGGGCCCCGGTCCTGCGGCGAGGCCGCGACGGCCGGACCGGTCAGGGCGGTGGCGGCGAGCGCCAGGGCGCCGGTGGTGAGAGCGGTGGCGTGAAGCGCAGTGCGCACGGGGTCTCCTCGGGTCCGCCGCCCCTCAGGCGGCGTTCGAGGAGCAGGACGCAGACCACACCCGCGAGGTTGCCCGGCGGGGCAGGAGCGGCGGGCGCGACGGCGAAGTCCGCGGGAGACGCCCCGCCGACCAGGAGCCCGCATGCCCCTCACCGCCCTCCGCCTCGCCGCCCCCGCGCTGCTGGCGCTCACCCTCGCCCTGACCGGGGTGGCCGGCTCCGCGACGGCCGAGGACGCGCCGAGCGAGCCGGTCTGGTCGTCGACGTACATCAGCACGCCCGACGGCGAGTCGCTGTTCGTCGACGTCCTGCACCCGGCCGACCTGCCGCCGGAGGCCGGTCCGCGCCCGGTGCTGCTGGTCGTGAGCCCCTACCTCGGCGACGAGGCGGGCCTGGACTGGACGAAGCGGTTCGACGACTTCTACCGCGGCGCCTACGGCGGCGAGGGCCTGTTCGCGAACGGCTGGTCGGTGGTGCAGGTGCACACGCGCGGGACCTCCGGCTCGACCGGCTGCCTCGACATCCTGGGTCCCGGCGAGCAGACCGACATCGCCACCGGCGTCTCGTGGGTCGACGCCCAGCCCTGGGCGGACGGCGTCGCGATGTACGGCAAGTCCTACGACGCCAACACCGGCGCCGCGGCCCTGGCCATGCGCCCGGCCGGCCTCGACGCCGTCATCGCGCAGGCCATCGGGCCCGACCGCTACCGCGCCACCCACAACGACCGCGTGCGCCTCGCGCAGTCGCTGCTCTACCCGTCGGCCACCTACGGCGTCTCCGCGGAGGCGAACTTCACGACCGGCTCCGACACCACCTACGTGGCGAACTCCGCCAGCCGGTCCGCCGACTGCCAGGCGCTGCTCGCCGAGCACTACCTCGACGACGAGCGCCTGCCGTTCTGGCAGGTGCGCGACTTCCCCGAGCGGGCGAAGGGCTCGCAGGTCCCCGCGTTCATCACCGCCGGCTACCTCGACAACGCCACGAACATCGGCGGCGGCGCGCTCGACCTCTTCAACGCCCTGGAGGGCCCGAAGCACCTGTGGATCGGGTGGTGGGCGCACGACCGCGGCAACGACAAGACCGGTGAGCGCTTCAACACCGGCCGCTCGACCTGGTTCGCCGAGACCACGGCGTTCCTCGAGCACCACGTGAAGGGCACGCCGCTGTCGGAGCTGCCCGACTACCCGGCCTACACCGTGGCGGCGCAGACCGGCGACGGCACGTGGCGCTACGAGGACGCGCTGCCCGCGGCCGACACCCGGCGCGTCGAGGTGGGCCTGCGCGGCGGCACCTACACCGACGACGGTCAGGGCCGCGGCTCGGCCGACCCGGGCCTGGGCGCCGGCGGCCTGGTCCGCACCGGCTCGCTCACCGACGGCGTCTGGACCTTCGGCGAGCCGGTCGCCGAGCGCACGCACGTGGCCGGGGTGCCGCGGGCGGTGCTGTCGCTCAAGCCGCTGCTGCCGCGCTCGAACGTCGTCGTGAACCTCTACGACGTCGACCCCACCGGGCGCGCGACGATGATCTCGCGGGGCGCCGGCACGGCCGACGTGCTCGGCGAGGAGGTCGTGCAGCTCTGGCCGACGGACTGGGTGCTGAAGCCCGGCCACCGGCTCGGCGTGCGCGTCTCGGACGCCAACACCGAGAACTACGTGCACGTGCCGTCCGGCGGCTCGGTGCAGGTGGTGAGCGGCGTCGTCGAGCTGCCGGTGCTGCCGGCCGGCCCGCGCACCGTGGCGCCCGGCACGTCGACGCCGCGGCTCGAGACCTACCGCGAGCGGGCGCCCTTCGACGTCTCGGCGCTGCTGCCGCGGTAGGGCAGGCTCGGACCGTGCCGGTCCTCCTCGTCGTCCACCACACGCCGTCGCCGGCGATGCAGGAGATGCTCGAGGCCGTGCGCCGCGGGCTGGCGCACGTGGAGCTCGCCGAGGTGGAGGTCGTCGTGCGCCCGGCGCTGTCGGCGACGGCGTCGGACCTGCTGGCCGCCGACGGCGTCGTGCTCGGGACGCCGGCGAACATCGGGTACATGAGCGGCGCCCTCAAGCACCTGTCCGGCCGCCGCATCTGCGGCCTGGGCCTGCCCGGTGGCTCGACCGCCGTTGCGCCGTCGGGTCGCGCCCCCGTGCAGGGCTCGGCGGGCCGAGCCACCGGCAGCATCCACAGTTCCCGGCTCACCCGTTGCTGCAGCCATCCCCTACTGGGCGGTCCAGCGCATCGCCCGAAGCCGGGACGCACGTCTCCGACAGTCCGCCGACGCGGTCGCTCGGACCGAGCGGCCGTGACGGGGCGCTTCTGCTCGCCTTGCCGCGTCAGGACGCCCACGTCCCAAAGCGTCAGGGTCGGACAACATCATGCCGCGGTCCTGCGCTCGTCGAGCAACTCGGTGAGTTCCCGCGCGACGAGGTCGGCTGCGAGCCGTCGCACGTGGACGGCGTGCGCTCCCGCCTCGAGCACCCGGAGCGCGGCCTCCGGCCGCGACACCCGGACAGCGACGAGGGCATGGGGGCAAAGGGCGCGCAGCTGCCGGACGACGTCGACGACCGCGTCCGCGCCGAGCGAGTCGTCGGCCACGATGAGGTCGGGCTGCTCGGCGACGGCCCAGCCGACGGCCTCCGGCCCGGACGGCGTGCGGCCTACGACCTCGACGCTGCGGGCCTCGAGCAGCGACGCCATCTCCGCCGCGCGGCTCGGGGAGCGGTCGGTGACGAGGGCGGTCGGACCCGACTGCAGCAGGCTCGCGCCCGCCTGACGGAGCCCCTCGTCGGTCCGCCAGAGGAGTGCGTCGACGTGGCGCTCGGTGAGGGGCGCCTCCTCTCCGGCGCCCTGGCGGGACCGGTGGAAGGCGTCGATGGCCTGCACCTGACGGACGATGCGCTCGCCGAGGCGCGGCGCGCGGGGTGTCGGGACGGTGGTGGCCAGCACGGCCATGGCGGGACCTCCAAGGATGTCAGAACGGATCAGGCGGGGCGCGGCCGCGTGGCTCGCGAGCACCGGGTCGCCGCTGCCGCCCCACCAGCTGCCGGGCGGGTCGCTGGCCGGGAACGACTCCCGGCTGGGCACCTCGTCGCTGCGGGCGGTGTTGGCCTCGGGGACGATCCTCGGTGCGGTCTCGGTCATGTCGCTTCCTCCTCGGGGAACGGTGGGTCAGGCGGTCAGCCACATGCCCCAGGCGACGCCGGCGGCGGCGTACAGGCCGAGCAGGAGGAAGCCGAGCAGGCCGTAGACCATGTGCTTCTCGTCGGCGTCGCTCCACCGGCGCACTCTGTCGGCGGAGGCCGGCAGCTCCTGCTCGCGCTGGGCGCGGACGGTGGCGGGCCGCGCCTCGTCGAGGAGGGCTGGAGCTTCGACGGAAGTGGGGTGGGCCTGGGGCGCGACGGTCTTGGTCGGGGCGGTCATGCGTCCTCCTGGGGTCGCTCGATCGGTACGACTCCAGGCTCGCCCGAGCGACGTGCCGCTCCCAGGGCCGTCGCTCGGCAGGAGTTGGACGATCCTCAGGACCCTCAGCGCGCTCAGCCAGGCAGCAGGTTCGACGCCCGGGCGGTGCTCCGCCAGCGTCCGGGCGACAAGCCGTGGTACCGGCGGAAGCGGCGGTTGAAGTACCGAGGGTCGGTGAACCCGACCGCCTGCGCGACCGCCTCGGCGCTCATGTCCGTGGACAGCAGCAGGTCCCGCGCCGCGGCCATCCGCTTCTCCAGGATCCAGTCGAGGACCGTCCGACCGGTTCTGCGGCGCACGAGTGTCGTGAGGTAGCCCGGCGTCATCCCCACGGCGTCGGCGACGTCGGCAGTGCTGAGCGGCTCGCGGTAGCGCGCGTCGATGACGTCGAAGACGTCGGCGAGCACCGAGTCCCCCTGCTGCCGCAGGCCGGTCGCGTACGGCGCGGCCAGCCGCGCCAGGTCGATGAGCGTGACGTGGAGCAGCGCCTGCACGACGTCGTGCCAGCCCTGGTCGCGCGCCTCCTGCTCGCGCTGCATTTCCCGCAACCGTTCGACCCAGCGCGGGCGGTCCGGCCCCGGGACGTGGAAACGCGCGTAGTGCGGGGCCTGCCCGGCCGCCACGAAGGGAGCGAGCAGGGGGTTGGCCCACCACAGGCCGCCGGGGCGGTCGGCGTCACTGCCGCGGCGGGCGGCGTCCGCGTCGAACTCGACCGCCCACCCGCGGGCGGTGCCCAGCCCGCTCGCGTCGTGGACGATCCCGGGGGTCACGAGCAGCAGGTCGCCCGCGTCGACGTCGAAGCGGGCGTCCCCGAGCCGGTCGGTGCCCGCGCCGTCGGCGAAGTACATGAGCTCCAGGTCGCCGTGCAGGTGCGGGCCCAGCACGGCGCGGGCGTGGCCGGGCGCGAAGGGGATGACCTCGACCGCCGCGCCGCTGCCCTCCTGCCGGGCGGTGAACGTCGGGAGCTGCTCGTCCACCGCCCCACCTCCGATCGTGCAAGAGACCGTAGGGCGTCCCTGGAGCGGACGTCCTGCGGTGCGGAACCTAGAGGGGCCCTCGGAGGACAGCGGGGAGCGCAGGCGATCCGACTCACCGACCAGGGGTTCCTCGAAGGAGGGGCCGACCCCCGCGGCGACGGTGCGGCGCTTGGGAGGTGAGTCCCCGCGCGGACCGCCTCTCCTAGACTCGGTGCATGCTGGTGTCGAGGCGGGTGCCCTCCCGGCGCCTCCTCGTCGTCCTGCTCAGCGCGGTCGCGCTGGTGGTCGCGGTGGCGGCGTCCCTCGTCAGCGCTGGCGGGCCGGTCGCGCAGCATGCCGGGCAGCACGTCGAGGTGACCGTGACGCCGCTGGTGCCTCCGGGCGCCGCCTTCCGTGGTCGCGACGACGCCGACGGCGCACCGACCGACGTCGCGACCGAGCTGGCCGGCACGGCCGCCGACGCCGCGCTCCTGGCTGGAGCCGGCATCGGCGGGGACGTCGCGCCCGACGCCGCCCTGCCCGCCGGGCCGGTCGCCGCGTCGCCGGCGTCGTCCTCCTCCGGCGCCGCGGACGGGCGCGACGACGTCGGCGGCGCAGCGGTCACCCCTGCCGCTCCTCGCGGCCCCCCCGCAGCGCAGCGCTGACCGCGGACCACCGCCCGCCCGGTCACCCCGAGCGGGTGTGCACGCCGTGCCGGGTCCCGGTCCCGTCGACACGTCCGGTACCGCCGCCGCCTTGCCGCCGCCCTTTGAGGAGCCTCGCTCGTGATTGCCGTCCTGCTCGTGCACGCGCTCGCCGCGGTGTGCGGCCCGACGCTCGTGCGCCGGTGGGGACGCGGCGGGATGCTTCTGCTGGCGGCGGCGCCGCTGGCCGGGCTCGCGGTCGTCCTGGCCCACAGC
>DATMKB010000447.1:0-8573 GCA_035553635.1 Mycobacteriales bacterium | reverse complement strand
CGAGATGACGCCGCGCATGGTGGCCGCCATCAGCAACCCGCACACCGACGTGCTCGGCCACTGCACCGGCCGGCAGGTCAAGGGCCACGGCCGCGGCGGCCAGGGCCGGCCCGAGTCGGCCTTCGACGCCGAGCTCGTCTTCGCCGCGTGCGCGCGGTTCGGCGTGGCCGTCGAGGTCAACAGCCGACCCGAGCGGCTCGACCCGCCCAAGCGGCTGCTGCGCCTGGCGGTCGAGGCCGGCTGCGACGTCGCCATCGACACCGACGCGCACGCGCCGGGCCAGCTGGCCTGGCAGCACCTGGGCTGCGAGCGGGCGCACCTGTGCGGCGTGACGCCCGACCGCGTCGTCAACGCGCGCAGCGTCGACGACCTGCTGGCCTGGACGCGACGGGCTGTGCCGGGCTAGTCCTCCGGGCGGCGCTGCAGGGGCACCAGCTCGGTGACGGGCGTCGTCAGCAGGGCCGTCGTGGCGTCGGGGAGCGTGTCGGCCACGAGCAGGGCGCACGCGGCGTCCAGGCACAGGGCCATGACGCGCTGCGCCTCGCGGTCGACCGCGCCCGGGCCGCTCGGGCGGCGGCACGTGCCGCAGGGTCGCGACAGGCCCTCGGCGCCGGAGCGGCGCACCAGCGCCCACACGCGGCGGCGGCTCGTGAGCACAGCGGCCTGGAACGCCGCCTCGAGCGCCTCGGCGCGCTCGCTCTCCGCCGCGAACGAGCGGTCGACGAGGGCGTCGAACAGCGCCTGGCCGCTGACGTCGTGGCAGCGCCCGGCGAGCACCGGCATGAGCGACAGCAGCGCCTTGACCTGCTCGGCCTGCGGGCCCAGGTCGGGCTCGTCGACGGTCGGGCGGGGGTAGACCGCGCGCCAGGGGGCCAGCAGGGCCGCGTGCTCGGACCGGGTCAGCACCGGCTTGGCGTACGCGCCCGCGATGGCGTCGCGCACGGCCTTGAGCGCCGTCGAGACGGTGTCGGGCGCGAGGACGAGGTAGGAGGCCTCGCCGGCGAGGTCCTCGGCGTAGAGCGCACCGAGGGCGTCGAAGGCGGCCAGGACCTCGCACACGAGCGGGCTGTCGGGCGACAGCGCCGCGTCGCGCGCCGAGGCGACCGCGACCGTGTTCGTCCACGCCCCGGAGAGCCGGACAAGCTCGTCGTCGGTGATGTGCGCCAGCTGCGCGAGGACGCCCAGCACCTCACCGAGGTTGGGGTGGTCCTCCAGCCGCTCGACCACCACAGCCCGCCTGCCCATCCCGCCGCCCTCTCGCCCTGTGCCGACAGGACGAGTGTGCGGTACGGAGGGGGCTCGTGGGGCCGTCCAGGTGCGGGATGGCCCGAAGTGCCCAGGTCGGGCGGTCCGGTCAGAAGCGGTGGGCCTCCGTGCCGCCCTGCAGCGCCTGCCACACGTCCTGGACGTTGTCGAACACGGCGCTCTGCGGCAGCCGCCGCAGCTGCTCGAGGACGCTGTCGGGGGCGGACATCTCCTCGGCCTTGGCGATGAGGGCCTGGGAGCCGGCCGGCCAGACCTCCTTGCCGAGGTAGGAGGCGATGGTGGCGCGCTCCTCGACGTCGGCGCCGGTCATGCCGTCGGGCACCCCGCCGACGAGGGTGCTGTCGGGAGCGAGGTCGACGTCGGGCTGGTCCTCACCCGAGGGCTCGGCGGTGTTCCACTGCTGCCCGCGGGTCTCGCGCCCGGCCTGGAGCATGCCGTGGACCTCGTGCTCGAGGGCCTCGTCGACCCGGGCGCTGTGCTTGTCGCTGCCTCGTTCCATGCGCCAGCGACTACCCCCTGGTCCGGGCCTCACACGGCACGCTTCTGTGCCGGTCGCGACAGTTGTCGGCCCCGGCCGCACGGGCACCCCGGAGTCATGCACGCAGCTGCCCGACGCCCCGCCGCCTCCTGGCCGTCCGTGCTGCTCCCGGGCGCCCTGCTCGTCGCCGTGCTCGCCACCGGCGTCGGCGCCACCAGCAGCAGCACCACGGCCGACGCCGGACCCTCGCAGGCCCCGGTGACCGAGCTGCACGTGGTCGACGCCAGCCGCTGACCGCCGGCTACTCGGAGCCGCCCTCCGTCGTGTCCTTCGACGCCGGGACGTGCTCCGAGCGCAGGTCGTAGCGCTCGACGGCCCGTGCGGCGGCGTCCGCCGGCACCTCGCCCCGCCGGCCCAGCTCGGCCAGCACCGCCGTCGCGATAGACTCCGCGTCGGTGCGGAAGTGGCGGCGCAGCGCCGCCCGGGTGTCGGAGCGGCCGAACCCGTCGGTGCCCAGCGACGACCAGTCGCCGGGCACCCAGCGGCTGATCTGGTCGGGCACGGCCCGCATCCAGTCGCTCACCGCGACGACCGGCCCGACCGCCTCCATGAGGGCGCGCGTCACGTACGGCGTCCGGGGGCTGTCGGGGTGCAGGAGGTTGTGCTCCTCGCAGGCCACGGCGTCGCGGCGCAGCTCGTTCCAGCTGGTGACGCTCCAGACGTCGGCCGCCACGCCCCAGTCGTCTCGCAGCAGCCCCTGGGCCTCGAGCGCCTGCCGCACCGAGATGCCGCTCGCCAGCACCTGCGCCCGCGGGCCCTCGCCCTCCGCGGAGGCGTAGCGGTACAGACCCGCGAGCACCCCCTCCCGCAACCGCGGCACGTCGGGGACGGCGGGCTGCAGGTACGGCTCGTTGTAGACCGAGAGGTAGTAGAAGACGTCCTCGGGGTCGTCGCCGTACATCCGCCGCAGGCCGTCCTCGACGATGAAGGACACCTCGTAGGCGAACGCGGGGTCGTAGGCGACGCACGCGGGGTTCGTCGACGCGAGCAGCAGCGAGTGCCCGTCCTGGTGCTGCAGGCCCTCTCCGTTGAGGGTGGTGCGGCCGGCGGTGGCGCCCAGCAGGAACCCGCGGCCCAGCTGGTCGGCGAGCGCCCACATCTGGTCGCCGGTGCGCTGGAAGCCGAACATCGAGTAGAAGACGTAGACGGGGATCATCGGCTCGCCGTGCGTGGCGTACGACGTGCCGGCCGCGATGACCGACGCCATCGAGCCGGCCTCGGTGATCCCCTCGTGCAGGATCTGGCCCTGCTCGGACTCCTTGTACGAGAGCAGCAGCTCGCGGTCGACGGCCTCGTACCGCTGCCCGAACGGCGAGTAGATCTTCTGCGTCGGGAACATCGCGTCCATGCCGAAGGTCCGGGCCTCGTCCGGGATGATCGGCACGAAGCGCGGGCCGGTGCCCTTGTCCTTGAGCAGGTCCTTGAGGAGCCGGACGAAGGCCATCGTCGTGGCCACGGGCTGCTTGCCCGAGCCGGCCTTGAGCTCGTCGTAGGCCTCCGGCGGGGGCAGCTGCAGCGGGCGCGGCCGCACCACGCGCTTGGGCAGCGAGCCGCCGAGCTGCGCACGGCGCTCGCGCATGTACTCGATCTCCGCGCTGTGCGGGCCCGGGTGGTAGTACGGCGGCAGCCCGCTCTCGAGGGCCTTGTCGCTGATGTCGATGTACAGCCGGTCGCGCAGGGCCTTGAGCTCGTCGGTGTTGAGCTTCTTCATCTGGTGGGTGGAGTTGCGGCCCTCGAAGCCCTTCCCGAGCGTCCACCCCTTCACCGTGTGGGCGAGGATCACCGTGGGCTGGCCGGTCTGCTCGGTGGCGGCCTTGAACGCCGCGTAGACCTTGCGGTAGTCGTGGCCGCCGCGCGAGAGGCCGCGCAGCTGGTCGTCGGAGAGGTGCTCGACCATCGCCCGCAGCCGGGGGTCGGTGCCGAAGAAGTGCTCGCGGATGTACGCGCCGCTCTCCACCGAGTACGTCTGGAACTGGCCGTCCGGGGTGGTGTTCATGGCGTTCACGAGCACGCCGTCGACGTCGCGGGCGAGCAGCTCGTCCCAGTCGCGGCCCCACACGACCTTGATGACGTTCCAGCCGGCGCCGCGGAAGTACGCCTCGAGCTCCTGCATGATCTTGCCGTTGCCGCGCACCGGGCCGTCGAGGCGCTGCAGGTTGCAGTTCACGACGAAGATGAGGTTGTCGAGCTCCTCGCGCGCTGCGACGCCGATGGCACCGAGCGACTCGGGCTCGTCCATCTCGCCGTCGCCCAGGAAGCACCAGACGCGGCTCTGCGAGGTGTCCTTGATGCCGCGGTGGTGCAAGTACCGGTTGAAGCGGGCCTGGTAGATGGCGTCGATGGGGCCGAGGCCCATGGACACCGTCGGGAACTCCCAGAAGTCCGGCATCAAGCGGGGGTGCGGGTAGCTCGGCAGCGAGCCCTCGCGGCGCGACTCCTGCCGGAAGCCGTCGAGCTGCTCGGCAGTGAGCCGCCCCTCGAGGAACGCGCGGGCGTAGATGCCGGGGCTGGCGTGGCCCTGGATGAAGACCTGGTCGCCGGAGGAGCCGTCGCCGCCCTCCTCGAGGCCGGCCTTGCCGCGGAAGAAGTGGTTGAAGCCGACCTCGTAGAGCGACGCCGCGGACGCGTACGTGGCGATGTGCCCGCCGACGCCGATCTCCGGCCGGTTCGCGCGCGACACCATGATCGCGGCGTTCCAGCGGATGTAGGCGCGGATGCGGCGCTCGACGTGCTCGTCGCCGGGGAACCAGGGCTCGCGCTCCGGCGGGATGGTGTTGAGGAAGTCGGTGCTGCGCAGCGCCGGCACGCCGACGTTCTTCTCCCGGGCGCGCTCGAGCAGCTTGAGCATCAGGTACCGCGCCCGCTGCCGGCCCGACGCGTCGACGACGGCGTCGAGGGAGTCGAGCCACTCCGACGTCTCGGCGGGGTCGATGTCCGGCAGCTGGCTGGGCATGCCGTCGCTGATGACGAGGCGCTCGGGCCTGTCCATGTGGGTCACGCTGCTCCTCGGGCCGGCGTCGGTCCGGCCATCCTCGCCCCTACTGACCGGTAATGACCACGGACGGAGGTCCTGACGTGGAGAGCACCGTGATCGAGGTCCGCACCGGCGCGCGGGAGGTGGTGCACGACCTCACCGGCGAGTGCCGGCGCTTCCTGCGCGACGCCGGTGCCGCGGACGGGCTGCTGCACCTGTTCGTCCCGCACGCGACGGCCGGCGCGGCCGTCCTCGAGCTCGGCGCCGGGTCCGACGACGACCTGCTCACCGCGCTCGAGCACCTCCTGCCGCGGGACACCGCCTGGCGGCACGCGCACGGCAGCCCCGGGCACGGTCGCGACCACGTGCTGCCCGCGCTCGTCCCGCCGTCGCTCACCGTGCCGGTGCTGGGCGGGGAGCTGGCGCTCGGGACGTGGCAGTCCGTGGCGCTCGTCGACACCAACGTCGACAACCCGGTGCGCTCCGTGCGGCTGTCGTTCCTGCGCGGCTGACGTCCCCGCGCCCTGCCCGCGGGCTCGTCCGGACGCAGCACCGGGGGGCCTGCGAGCGCGGCGCGGCAGAGGGCACTTGCGTGACGGGCGGGGGTCCGGTGGACTGTCGCCCGTGTCCCCGGGCGTCGGGGGCCGGACCTCCCACGGGAAGGGGCAGCTCGTGAGCACGTCCGCGGACCCCGCGGCGCAGCGTGGCCTGGCCGAGAAGCTCGGCATCGAGCCGGGCGCGGTCGTCCAGGTCCTCGGCCTGGACGCGGCCACTTCGCCGGCCGTCGACCAGTCGCTGCTCGACGACGTGGCGGCGCGCACGGGCACCGAGCTCATCACCACCGACGACACCGACGAGGTGGTCGACGTCGTGCTGCTGTGGTGGCGCGAGGGCGACGGCGACCTCGTCGACGCCCTCGTCGACAGCCTCACCAGCCTCGCCGACAGCGGCGTCGTCTGGCTGCTGACGCCGAAGGCCGGCCGCGAGGGCCACGTCGAGCCGAGCGACATCGACGAGGCCGCGCCCACCGCCGGCCTGTCGAGCACGCGCTCCACGAGCGCCGCGCCCGAGTGGTCGGGCACGCGCCTGGTGTCGCCGAAGGCGGCCCGCAGCAAGTCCCGCCGCTGACCGCTCCGTGACGCCCGAGCAGGCGCGCCGCCTGCTCTCGCCGGAGGGTCGCGCGGCCGTCGCCCTCGCCGCGGACCTCGACCTGTCGTCGGCGGCCCGGCTGCGCGCGGCAGAGCAGGTCCGCGCCGCCGCCGGCCCCGAGCTGGGCCCGCTCGCCCTCGAGCAGGCGCTGCTCAAGGCCCGGGCGGCCGCCAAGCACCCCCGCGGCGCCGAGCTCTGGTGGACCGCGGACGCCCTCGAGCAGGCGTCGTCCGCGCCCGTCGCCGCCTGGCGGGCGCGGCGGTGGGACGGGCCGGTGCTCGACCTGTGCTGCTCGGTGGGCGGCGACCTGCTGGCCCTGCCGGCCGGCTCGACCGGCGTCGACCTCGACGAGGCGCGGCTGCTGCTCGCCCGCGAGAACGCGGCGGTGCTCGGCCGGGACGTGCGGCTCGTGCGCGCCGACGTCACCCTGCTGGTACCGCGCGGCGACGTCTTCGCCGACCCCGCGCGGCGCTCCGGCGGGCGGCGCACCTTCGACCCGCGGCAGTACGCCCCGCCGCTCGACCTGGTGCTGGGCTGGCGGGCGTCGGTGCGGTCGCTCGGCGTGAAGGTGGCGCCCGGCGTCGACCACGAGGCCCTGCCCGACGACGTCGAGACCGAGGTCGTGTCGCTGCACGGCGAGGTCAAGGAGGCGGTGCTGTGGGCCGGCGCGGCCCGCCGGGGCGCCCGCCGCACCGCGACGCTGCTGCCCTCCGGTGCGGTGCTCGTCGAGCGACCGGTCGCCGCGCCGGCCGTGCGCCCGCCCGGCGGCTTCCTGCTCGAGCCCGACGGCGCGGTGGTGCGCGCGCACCTCGTCGCGCAGCTGGCCGACGACGTCGGCGGCTGGCTGCTGGACCCGACCATCGCCTACGTCAGCGCCGACGAGCCCGTGCCGACGCCGTTCGGCCGCTGGTACGCCGTCCGCGAGGTGCTGCCGTTCTCGCTCAAGGGCCTGCGCTCCCGCCTGCGGGCGCTGGACGCCGGCCCCCTGACGGTGAAGAAGCGGGGCACCGCGGTGGAGCCCGAGGAGCTGCGCCGCCGGCTCGGGCTGACCGGCCGGGTGCCGGTGACGGTCGTGCTCACCCGGCTCGCCGGCCGGCAGAGCGCGCTCGTCGTCGACCCGCTACCGGCGCAGCCGGCCGAGGACGCGCCCCACGGCCTGCACCCCGGCGCCGACGCCTGACAGGCCGGCCACCGCCGCCCGCAGCGCCGGGCCGCCGGGCAGCCCCGGCACGGAGTCGACCAGCGGGGCCAGGCGCATCCAGCCGCCGAGGTCGTGCACGTGCATGCGCTTGCCCAGCACGAGCTGCGCGACGTTGACCCGGCCCGCCGACGCGTCGAGCAGCACGTCGGCCGGGCCCTGCACGCCCGTGCCGCCCGCCACCGCGGTGCCCGCGAGGGTGGTGGTCCAGCCGTCGGGGCCGCTCGTGAAGCGCCAGCCGCCGTCCGGCGTCGCGGCCGTGAGGGTCATGGCGACACCGCGGGAGGCGGCCAGCCCGCCGGTGACGTCGACGAGCGCGGCGAGGCCGCGCTGCAGCAGCACCGGCGAGGGCGGTGGCGCGCCGCACGGCGCGAGGTCGAGGGCGTGCACGGCGAGCTCGTAGCAGCCGGCGTGCACGAGCGACAGGACCGGCAGCGGACCCACCGCCGAGCGGCTGGGCAGGCGGCCCAGCTCGACCGCCTCGGGCGAGGCGAAGAAGTCCGCGAGCCGCGCACGGGCCTCCCGCAGGCTGCCGACGACGTCGTCGACGGTCGCGTCGCGGTGCGCCTCGAGCAGCGCCGCGTTCGTGCGGTCGGGGTGCGGGACCTCGCCCGCCCCGCCGGCCCGCGCGGACGCCAGCACGCCCTCGAGCACCGCGGAGTCCGGCCAGGAGCCGAGGTGGACGCAGGTGTCGCGCCCGGACCAGCCCGGCAGCCGGGAGGGCCGCTCGAGGTCGGTGGCGGGATCGGTGACCACCGCGAGGAAGGCGTCCCAGGCCGCGAGCACCTCCCGGCCGAGGACCTCCGGCGGGGTGTCGGCCAGGCCGCGGCTGTCCTGCGGGTCGGCGCTCATCGGACCATCGTGCCGTCCCCCTGCGGCCTACGCTGGGCCGCGTCGGGACCCATGGCTCAGCTGGTAGAGCAGCGCCCTTACAAGGCGAAGGTCGGCGGTTCGAGTCCGTCTGGGTCCACCTGCCGGTGACGCGCGTCAGTCCCGCTGCGGGGGGAACCCCCTGGGACGTCGTCGTCGGAGGAGGGCACCGTGGACCTGGGACGTCTGGCTGCGCGCGTGGTGATCGGGAGCCTGTTCGTCGGCCACGGCACGCAGAAGCTGTTCGGCTGGTTCGGCGGCCCCGGCCTGTCCGGCACCGAGCAGATGATGGAGGCCATCGACATGCGCCCGCCCCGGGCGCACGCCTACGCCGCCGGTCTCACCGAGACGGTCGGCGGCGCGCTCCTGGTGGCCGGCGCGGCGACGCCGGCGGCGGCCGCGGGGCTCACCGGCACGATGGTCACCGCCATCAAGAAGGTGCACGCGCCGAACGGGCCGTGGGCCGCGCAGGGCGGCTGGGAGTACAACGCCGTCCTCATCGCCTCGCTGCTCGCCCTGGCCGACGCCGGCCCGGGCGACCTGTCCGTCGACGCCGTCCTCGGCACCGAGCGGCGCGG
>DATMKB010000446.1:0-2687 GCA_035553635.1 Mycobacteriales bacterium | reverse complement strand
CTGCCACAGGTCGCCCTGCAGCGCGTCGCGGAAGGCGCTCGCGATCCACTTCGGGTGGCTGTGCTCCAGCGCGAGCGCCGCGAGCCGGTCGTCGGCGGGGGCCAGCTCGGCCACCCAGGCCGCCAGGTCCTTGGCCGCGATCTTGCGCAGCACCGCGTTGACGAAGGCCACCGGCCCGGCGCTGACGACGCGGCGGGCCAGGTCGACCGTCGCCGAGACGGCGGCGTGCGGCGGGATGCGGGTGCGCAGCAGCTGGTGCGCGCCGAGGCGGAGCACGTCCAGCACCGGCGGGTCGACCTGGGCCAGCGGCCGGTCGACGCAGGCGGCGATGACGGCGTCGTAGAGCCCCTGCCCGCGCAGGGCGCCGTACGCCAGCTCGGTCGCCAGAGCGGCGTCGCGCCCCGTGATGCCGCGCTCGCGGAGCAGCCCGGGCAGGACGAGGTTGGCGTACGCGTCCTTCTCCCGCACGGCGACGAGGACGTCGTACGCGACGCGACGCGGCTTGTCGTCGGCCGGCGGCCGGTACGGGCGGGCGGCGCGCCTCGTGCGGGGTGGCGGCGTCACTGCAACCGCTCCCCCGCCTCGAGGCGCAGGCCGCGCAGCCAGTCGGCGGCCGGCATGGCCCCCTTGCCCTCCGGACGGACCTCGCCCAGCCGCACGGCAGTCGTGCCGGTGCCGACGAGGCCGTCGCGGACCTCACCGGGCTCCAGCACCTGGTCGGTGAGGGCCACCGGGCCGAGCTTCACCCGCTTGTCGCGGAGGGTCGTCCAGGCGCCGGGCGCGGGGGTGCAGGCTCGCACCCGGCGCTCGATCGCCAGCGCGGGCGCGGTCCAGTCGATCCGCGCGTCGGCGGCCGTGATCTTGGGCGCCAGGCTGACGCCGTGCGCGGGCTGCGGGCGCGGCTCCAGCGCGCCCTCCTCGATCCCGTCGATCGTCGCGACCAGCAGGCCCGCCCCGGCGGTGGCCAGCCGGTCCAGCAGGTCGCCCGCGGTGTCGTCCGGGCGTACGTCCTCGGTGGTGACGCCGTAGACCGGGCCGGTGTCCATCCCGGCCTCGAGGCGGAACGTCGTGGCGCCGGTGACCTCGTCGCCGTGCAGCAGCGCGTGCTGGACCGGCGCGGCGCCGCGCCAGGCGGGCAGCAGGGAGAAGTGCAGGTTGACCCAGCCGTGGGTCGGGAGATCGAGCACCGGCTGCGGGATCAGGGCGCCGTAGGCCACGACGGGGCAGCAGTCGGGGGCGATCTCGCGCAGGCGCTGCTGGAAGTCCGGGTCGCGCGGGTGGTCCGGGGTCAGCACCTCGACCCCGGCCGCCTCGGCGCGCTGGCGGACCGGGCTGGGCCGCAGGGCGCGGCCGCGGCCGGCGGGGGCGTCGGGACGGGTGACCACGGCGACGACGTCGTGCCGGCTGGCCAGCAGCGCCTCGAGCGACGGCACCGCGGGCTCGGGAGTGCCCGCGAAGACGAGCCTCACGCTTGTCGGCGGATCAGCGCGCGCGCCCGAACAGCGGGTGCGGGCTGGTCTTGACCACGGGCGGCGGCTCGTTGGCCCACTCCGCGTTGCGGATGGCCTCCATCGCGGCCTTCTTGGTCTCGGGGTCGAGCCGGTCGATGAACAGCACCCCGTCAAGGTGGTCGGTCTCGTGCTGCACGCACCGGGCGAGCAGGCCCTGGCCGCTGACGGTGACGGGGTCGCCGTAGACGTTCTGCCCGTGGGCGACGACGTGCTGCTTGCGCACGCAGTCGAACGTCAGGCCGGGCACCGACAGGCAGCCCTCCTCGCCGTCCTGCTCCTCGTCGCTCGGGAAGTGCAGCACGGGGTTGACGAGGTGGCCGAGGACGTCGTCGACGTCGTAGACGAACACCCGCAGGCCGACGCCGATCTGCGGCGCCGCGAGGCCGACGCCGGGGGCGTCGAGCATCGTGTCGGTGAGGTCCTTGACGAGCGTCCGCAGCTCCTTGTCGAAGGTCGTGACGACCTCGGCCTTGGTGCGCAGGACGGGGTCGCCGAGCAGGCGGATCGGTCGCAGGGCCACGCGCCCAGGCTACGCGCGCGTCAGGCCAGCTCGCGGGGGTCGACCTCGACGCGGACGGGCTCGGCCTTGCGCGCGCTGCGGGTGGCCTGCACGGCCTTGAGCGCCGCCGCGAGCTCCGCGCTGCGCGACCGGGGCACCCGCACCAGCAGGCGCTGGGCCTCCTCCCCGGCCGGCACCGGCCCGAGCAGGTCGGCGCCGTCGAGCCCGAGCTCGGCCGCCACCTCCGCGACCGCCGCAGGCGGTCCGGTGACCGAGGCCGCCCGCACCGCCGGCGGGAAGCCGAGCTCGCGGCGCTCCTCGAGCTCGCGCCCGGCCGCCCAGCCCGGGTCCCAGCGCACGAGCGCCTGCGCCTGGCGGAGCCCGCGGTCGGCGACCACCACCACGCGGCCGCCGTCGGCCCCTGACCGGGCCAGCGCCGCGGCGGCGGCCCAGCGGCGCAGCGCCTCCTCCCCCGCACGCAGGTCGGCCCGGCCGAGCAGCGCCCACGCGTCCAGCAGCAGGACGGCGCCGTAGCCGCCGTCGGCCACCGGCTCGGCGCCGGGCGTGCTGACCACGAGCGCCCGCCCGGCCGGCACGGTGTCGAGGACGCCGTCGCGCCCCGAGGTGCGCACCGGCACGCCGGGGAAGGCGCGACCCAGCTCGTCGGCGGTGCGGCG
>DATMKB010000445.1:0-11906 GCA_035553635.1 Mycobacteriales bacterium | reverse complement strand
CTCGACGGCTCGGGCACCACGACGCAGCAGGTCGTGGTCGACCGGGGGCAGGCGCTCGAGCTCGACCTGCGGCTCTAGCCTGCGGGGCGTGGAGCCGCCCGTCGAGCACCTGCGCGCCTGGCTCGGCGGGTGGCCGCCGGCCCTGCCCGTCACCGTCGTGGCCGACCCGGAGGCCGGCGCGCCGGCGTGGGACGGCGGCCCGCGCGGCGTCACCGGCGTCGTCGACCCGCAGGGGCGCACGCTCGTGCGCGTGCCGCCGGACGTCGCCGCCCGGCTCCCGCGCGACCTGCCCGACGCCGACGCGCTGCTCGCCGCCCTGCCCGCCGCGGTGGGCCGGCCGGGCACCGCCGGTCGCGGCGTCCTGCGGTGGGCGCAGGACGTCCCCGGGCCCGAGGTGCTGCCCGACGCCGGCACCTGGCTGCCCGCCGCGCTCGCCGACGACGGCGACCCGCGGGTGCCGCCGTGGCTGCGCCCCTTCGGCGGCGACGTGCTCGTCGCCCTCGACGACGACGGCCGGTACCTCGCCGGCGTCGGGCTGAAGCGGCACCACGGCACCGGCCGGGAGATCGCCGTCGACACCGACGAGCGGGCGCGCGGGCGGGGCCTCGCCCGGCGGCTGGTCGCGCAGGCCGCGCGGACGGTGCAGGGCGAGGGCCGCGCGGTCGTCTACCTGCACGACCCGGCGAACGAGGCGTCGGCGCGGGTGGCCCGGGCCGCCGGCTTCCCCGACACGGGCTGGTCGGTGCTGGGGTTCTGGGAGGGGACGCCCTGACGCGTCCTGCCGCGCGCGGAGCCCTCGCCGTGCGAGCCTCGGTCGTGCGCACCCGCTCCGCCGCCCTGCTCGCTGCCGCAACGCTCGTGGCGGCCGCCGTCCCCGCCTCGGCCGCCCCGGCGCCGCGCAGCACCGACCGCGCGTGCCCGGCGAGCATCCAGGAGGACGGCTTCCCCGACGTCCCGCGCGGCAACGTGCACGAGGCGTCGGTCGACTGCGTCGTGCACTGGGGCGTCGCGTCCGGCCGGTCGTCGACGTCGTACGCGCCGGCCGCCGTCGTCGAGCGCGGGCAGATGGCGACCTTCCTCGTCCGCCTGCTCGACCGCACCGGCGCGCCGCTGCCGCCGGCCACCCGCGACCACTTCACCGACGACGCGACGAGCGCGCACCGCGACAGCATCGACCGGCTCGCCGAGGCCGGGCTCGTCGGCGGCAAGGGCGGCGGCCGCTTCGCGCCGGCCGAGCCGGTGACGCGCGCGCAGATGGCCGCCTTCCTCGTGCGGGTGCACGACCACCGCGCGCGACAGGGCGGCCGGCCGCCGCTGCCGCCGGGCGACGACGCCTTCCCCGACGACGACGCCTCCCCGCTCGCTCCGCAGATCGACGCGGCGGCCGCGGCCGGCGTCGCCGGCGGGTACGCCGACGGCACCTACCGCCCGGGCCTGCCCGTGGCGCGCGACCAGATGGCCGGCTTCCTCGCGCGCGTCCTCGACCTCGTCGTCGAGCAGGGGCTCGCGCAGGTGCCGCCCGGGCCGCGGGTGCTCACGGCCACCGGCTTCGCGCCGTACGCGAGCGCCGGGCCCGTCGTGCTGCACAGCCCGGCCGACCTCGTCGAGGTGGTCGGCTACCACGAGGCCAACCACGACGGCGCCCGCGCGCAGGCGCCCGCCGCGGGCGGCCCGCGCTCGCTCGTGCTGCCGAGCCGGGGCCGGGGCACCGACCCGCGCAGCGCGGCGGACGTCGTCGCCGACCCCTCGCGCGAGGTGCGCTCACCGGTCACCGGCACGGTGAAGCGGGCGGCCAGCTACGTCCTCTACTGCCGGTACACCGACCAGTACCTCGTCGTGGAGCCGGACGCCCGGCCGGGCTGGGAGGTCAAGGTGCTGCACGTGCAGGGCCTGCGGGTGCGCGCCGGCGACCGGGTGACCGCCGGGCAGACGGTGGTGGCCGACGGCCCGCGGCAGTTCCCGTTCCGCTCGCAGGTCGACGACAGCACGGCCGCGCCGCACTGGCCGCACGTGCACGTCGAGGTCGTCGACCTCGGCATCCCCGACCGGCCGGGCGGCGGCGGGAGCTGCTAGCCGGTCACGCCGGCAGCAGCTCCGCCCGCGGAGCCGGCAGCGCGGGCGCGCCGCGCAGCTCGCGCGTGAGCGCGTGCAGGTCCAGCGACGGCACGAGCGCGTCGCTGCCCGCGAGCTGCACGAGGCGCGCGCGGTGCAGCGGCGTGCTGCCGGTCGGCGGCTGGGCCTCGTCCTCCCACGTGCGCGGCAGGATCGCGCGCAGTCCGGCGACGGCGTAGGCCACCGGCTCGCCGTCGACCTCGACGAGCAGCAGCCGCTCCGCGCCCTCGACGCCCAGCGGCGGCCGGCCGACGGCGTCGGCGAGGTCGACCACCGGCACCGGCCGGCCGCGGTGCACCACGAGGCCCAGCACGCCCGGTGCCGCGCCCGCCGGCAGCAGCGCCTCCGGGCGCCCCAGCACCTCGGTGACCTGGGCGAGGTCGGTGCAGACCGGGCTCCCGACGTCGTAGGCCAGGTGCGGCACGCCCGTGACGGCCGCCCGGCGGGCCGCGTCGTCGACGCCGGCCCGCTCGTCGAGCGGCACGGCGAGGCGGCTGAGCGCCACGACGTCCGGCAGCGCGCGCAGGGCCGCGAGGTCGAGCAGCAGCGCCGGGCCGACGCCGTCGACGTCGGCGACGCCGGTCAGCAGCCCCGGCGCGGGGGACGTCAGCGGGGGGAGCGGTGCGACGCTGCCGTGCGGCACCTCGTGCAGGCCCACCACCGCGCTGGCGCCGAGCACCACCTGCCCGTCCGGCAGGTCGAGGACGACCCCGCAGCCCAGGCCGTGCGCTCCGTCGAGCCGGCCGACGCCGAGCAGGGCGAGCACGTCCACCACCGCGACCGCGCTGCCGGCGAACGGCGTGGTGCCGAGGCACGTCGGCCCGTCGGCGGGCGAGGGGGACAGCGGCGGCGACGGCACGGTCGAGTGCACGAGCGCGACGTCGACCCCGAGGACGAACGGGCCGCAGCGGGTGAGCACCAGCGTCCGGCCGCCGGCCCGCGGCGCGGCGGCGTCGGCCTGCTCGTGCACCGCGTCGACGACGACCGGCAGGCCCGGCAGCCGGAGCAGCCCGGCGGCGTCGAGCACGCTCACCACGCCGCCGGTCGCCGGGTCCTCCCAGAGGTGCGAGACGAGCGCCCCGGCGTCGACGGCGTCCAGCCGGTCGGCGGGGACGCGCGCCATGCCGCGCACCTCGTCGACGAGCACGCCGACGAGGCGGTCGTCGTCGCGCACCACGACCACCACCTGGCCCGGTGCCGCCGCGTGCGCGCCGCCGAGCGCGACGGCGAGGTCGACGACGGGCAGGACGCGCCCCCGCAGGGGCAGCAGTCCCAGCAGCCCGGGGGCGGGCGCCGGCGCCGGCGCCAGGCGCTCGGGGCACGGCACCGCCTCGCGCAGCGCGCGCAGGGGCAGCGCGAGGTCGAGGTCCCCGGTGCGCAGCAGCCCGAGGACGACGTCGGTCACGGCTCGACCGCCGCCATGCCGCGGATGATGCGGTGCACCTCCTGCGACGCCCGCTGCTGCGTGCCGGTGGTGTCGGAGATGGCCGACACCGCCGCGCTCGTCGCCTCGACGCCGGCCACGATCTGCTGGAACGCGCCGCGGGCGCGCTCCGACACCCCGGCCCCCTCGCGCACCCGCTCGACCGACTGGTCGATGAGCGCGCCGACCTGCTGCGCCGCCTCGAACGAGCGCTCGGCGAGCTTGCGCACCTCGCCGGCCACGATGGAGAACCCGACGCCGTGCTCGCCCGCGCGCGCCGCCTCGATGGACGCGTTGAACGCGAGCAGGTTCGTCTGGTTCGCGATGTCGCTCATGACGCGGACGATGTCGCTGATCGCCTCGGACGACCGCTGGATGTTGGCGATCGCCTCGAGCGAGGCGTGCAGCGCGGTGGCGCCGTCCTCCGCGCAGGCGCGGGCGTCGTTGACGAGCCGCGTCGCGTCCTGCGAGCGCCGGGCGATGTCCTCGATCGAGTCGGCGAGGTCGCGCACGGCCGCCGTCATGCCGGCGGTGGCCTCCGCGACGGCGCGGTCGCGCAGCACCTGCTCGGTGATGTCGTAGGCGTACTTCACGATCTTGGCGACGTTGCCGGACAGGTCGAGCACGGGGTTGTACGTCGCCTGGATGTGCACCTCGCGGCCGTAGTTGCCCACCCGCTCGAACCTGCCGGCGAGGTACTCGCCCTTGCCCAGCCGCAGCCAGAAGTCGCGGTACTCCGCAGAGCGCGTGTAGTCCGGCGTGCAGAAGGTGCTGTGGTGCTGGCCGACGATCTCGCGCAGCGAGTAGCCCATCGTGCGCAGGAAGTTCTCGTTCGCCCCGAGCACGATGCCCTCGAGGTCGAACTCGACCACCGCCTGCGCGCGGTCGACGGCGGTGAGCCGCGCCTCGATCTCGACGCTGCGCAGCTTGTTCTCCGTGACGTCGCTGGCGAACTTCACGATCTTCAACGGCTTGCCGAGCTCGTCGAGGATCGGGTTGTACGTCGCCTGCAGCCACACCTCCCGCCCGTCCTTGGTGCGCCGGCGGTACTCGCCGCTCTCGAACGCGCCCCTGCCGAGGCGGTCCCAGAAGGCCTGGTACTCCGGCGTCGTCGTCAGCGCGGGGTCGCAGAGCACCCGGTGGTGCATGCCGACGACCTCGTCGAGCTCGTAGCCCATGGTCCGCAGGAAGTTGCGGTTCGCGCCGAGCACGGTCCCGTCGAGCGCGAACTCGACGACGGCCTGCGCGCGGTCGATGGCGGCGACCTTGCCCTGGTACTCGGCGCCGCGCAGCTTCGCCTCGGTGATGTCGCTGGCGAACTTCACGACCTTCGCGGGCCGGCCCGACTCGTCGAGGATCGGGTTGTAGGTGGCCTGCAGCCACACGTCCGTGCCGTCCTTGCGCCGGCGCAGGAACTCGCCGCTCGCGAAGCTGCCGAGGGCCAGCCGGTTCCAGAACGCCCGGTACTCGTCGCTGTCGACCACCTCCGGCGGGCAGAACACGCTGTGGTGCCGCCCCTGCACCTCCTCGAGCGCGTAGCCCATGGCGGCGAGGAAGTTCTCGTTGGCGGTGAGCACCGTGCCGTCGAGCGCGAACTCGATGACGGCCTGGGCGCGGTCGAGCGCCGCGAGCACCTGGGCGTCCTGGCTCAGGGCGGCCGGCGGAGGCGCGGCCTGGGTGGGGATGGCGGCTCGGGTCACGGGTCCTCCAGGGCGGGGGCGGCACCCCCTCGATCGACCGGCCGGCGGCCGACGTGAGGGGTCAGCCGCGACCGGCGCGCACGCAGACGAACGCGGCCGCCGTGCCGCTGCTCGCAGCGTCGCCGGGGGCGCTCGCCCCCGCCGCCGCGAGCGCGTCGGCGGGGGAGTCGCCCGCCGCCAGCCGCGCGTGCAGCCGCACCATCAGGTCGGCGGCCGGGCCGTCGGCCACCGGCACGACGCTCGCGACGACGCAGCGCGTGCCGAGCGCGAACAGCGCGGAGGTGAGCCCGAGCAGCTCCGCGCCGCCGCGCACGCTGCCGCGCGCGGACTCGCACGCGGACAGCACGACGGTGGCCGGTGCGCGGCGCAGGCCCTCGAGGTCGTAGACCGTGACCGGCCCGTCGGCGAGCAGGAGCGCCGACAGCTGCGGGCTGTCGGCGCGGAAGACGGCGTGGCAGGCCAGGTGCGCGAGGGCCGCCCCGTCGAGCGCGCGCAGCACGTCGTCGGCCACCGCGGCCGGGCCGGCGAGCACGGTGCTGCCGGGGCCGTGCGCGGCGGCCACGGCGGCCGCCTCCCGCTCCGCCGACGCGAGGTCGGGCCCCGCCACGGCGACCACGCCGCCGGACGCCGCCGGCGCGCGGCGCGCCCACATCGCCACCGAGGGCGCCACCTCGACCGGCCGGCCGGCGAGCCCGGGCAGCAGCGACCACGGCACGCCGTGCAGCGCCGGCACGGGCACGACGACCAGCCCCGGGCCGACGGGGCCGGCCGGCAGCAGCAGCCGGCCGAGCCGCTCGGCCGCTCCCGCCACGCGGCCGGCCGCCGCGGCGTCGCCGCGGACCTGCCGGCGCAGTGCGGCGGTCAGGTGGCGCAGCTCGGTCGTCGCCTCCGCGGTGCTCCCGAGCGCGACCGTGCGCAGCCGCCCGTCGTCGGCGACCACCGCGTGCAGGCGGCCGGCGTGCTCGACGTGCACGACGAGCCGGCGCCCGTCCAGCAGCGCGTGCAGCGCGCGGGGCGACGGCGGGCGCACCACCGCCGGCGCGGCGCCGTGCGCGTGGTGTGCGCGCCGGCGCACCGCCTCCTCGAGCGCGTGCCGGCGCCGGGCCAGCGCCGGCGGCACCGGCTCGCCGGCGAGCAGGTGCTCGCGGGCGTCCGCGTCGACGCTGCGCAGCGCGGCGAGGTCGTCGGCGAGGCGGCGGTCGTCGGGCGGTCGCAGCGGCGGTCGCAGGAGCGTCGTGCCGCGCAGCCGCTCCGACCACGCCAGCACCGTGGCGGGGCGGCCGCCGGCCAGCGCGAGCCCGGTGGCGAGCTCGGACAGCTCGGCGTCGTGCGCGGCGGCGGAGGCGTGCAGCTCCGTGGATCCGAGGGCGGCGCGGTGCGCGCGCGAGGCGCGCAGCCCGGCGTCGGCGGCGCGCAGGGCGCCGGCCCGGTTGCCGTGCCGGTCGCGCAGCACGGCCTCGGCGTACCAGGCCAGCGCCCGGCGCCGGGCCTCGGGCGCCCGCCGGCCGGCGGCGGCCGCACGCAGCTGCACCTCCGCCTCGTCGTCGCGGCCGGCGTCGTGCGCGGCCCGCGCCGCGACGAGCCGCGCCTCCTGCTCGGCCTCCGCCCAGCCCGCGGCAGCGAGCTCGTGCGCGGCCGCGCGGGCGGCCCGCAGGACGGTGCGCGGCGGGGCGCTGCTGTCGGTCGCGCGCAGCGCCACGGACGTCGCGAGGGCTGCCCAGCCGGGCCGGCCCTGCCGCCGCAGCGACCGCGCGGCGGCCTCGGCGTCGGCGCGGGCGGAGGCCGGGTCGCCCGCCGCGAGCGCGGCTCGCGCCCGCAGCACGAGCGCCTCGGGCACGGTGGCGCCGATGCCCCCGGCCCGCAGCGCCTCGACGACGGCGTCGGCCAGCGCGTGCGCCTCGTCGGCGAGCCCCGCGGCGAGCAGCGCCTCGCACCGGTCAAGCCGGTAGGGGGCGAGCGGGGCGTCGAGCCGCGCGACGCCGGCCTCGGCCTCGTCGTAGCGGGCGAGCGCCGCCGGCAGGTCGCCGCGGCGGGCCAGCAGCCAGCCCAGGTTGTGCGTGCCCTCGAGCGCGGGCAGCTCCTGGCCGAGCCCTCGGCACAGTTCGACGGCGCGGCGCAGGTCTGCCTCGGCGTCGTCGAAGCGGCCGCAGTAGGCGCCGGTGACGCCCCGGTTGCCCAGCACGAGCGCCACGAGCGAGCGGTCGCCGCGCACCTCGGCCAGCCGCAGCGCGGTGGTGGCCGCGGCGTGCGCCGCGCCGTAGCGGCCCAGCCGCACGAGCACGACCGCGCGCTGGTTGTGCACCTGCGGCTCGTCGTCGCCGACGAGGGCGGCGGCGCGGTCGAGCTCGCGCAGGGCGGCGTCCGGCCGGCCCTCGTGCAGCAGCTCGACGGCGAGGCTGAGTCGCGCCTGTCCCTCGCGCGAGGGCAGCGCCGCCCGGTGCGCCAGCCGCACGGCGCGGCGCAGGTGCCGGCTCGCCGCCGCGTTGTCGAGCATCGTCCGGTGCGCGATGCCGAGCGCGCGCTCGGCCACCGACGCCGCCTCGGCGTCGACGCGGCGCACCGCCAGGACCTGCGCGGCGAGGTCGGCGGCCTCCCGCGGCCGGACGTCGGCCAGGCGCAGCGCGGCCTCGGCCTGCGCGACGCTCAGAGCGCCACCCACTCCGTCCGCAGGACCGGCGCGCCGTCGGCCGTCACCACCAGCCGCACGGGACCGGCGCGCAGGCCGTCGACGACGAAGCGGCCGAGGTCGTCGGTGCGCACCTCCACCGCCCCGGCCGGCGCGACCACCTGCACGACGGCGGCCACGGCCGGGGTGAGCGCGCCGGTGAGCGAGCGCTCCGCGCCGGCCGCCTCGACGTCGACGTCGACCGTGCGGTCGCCGGCGGTGAAGCGCAGAGCGCGGTCCGGCGCACCGTCGCGCACGCCGACCAGGTCACCGCCCGCAGGCACGTCCGCGAGCGGCGCCAGATCGACCTCGAGCGAGCTCCACGAGTGCGCGGCCCGCGCCGCCGTGACGAGCGCGCGCGGCGGCGGGTCGTGCCGCGCGACGGCGCGGCGCAGCGCCTCGAGCGCCTCGAGCGTCGCGGTCTCGTCGGCCCCGGTGCCCTCGGCGAGCCGGCGCAGGGCCGCCGCGACGGCACCGCCGACGACTGTCACCGGCACGTCGAGGACGGCGGCCAGCTCGGGCTCCGACGGCGCCGGCTCGGCCGCGAGCACGCGCAGCAGCGTGCGCGACCGGGAGGGCAGCGCGTCGAGCGCCGACAGCACCGGGTCGGGCGGCGCGACCACCGCCTCGACGGCGTGCCACGACGCGGCGCGCACCGCCTCGGCGCGCGCCGTGGCGAGCAGGAAGGGTCCCGGCTCGACGGCGTCCTGGTCGGCCAGGCGCAGCCACGCGGTGTGCGCGACGGCACCCGCCGTGTCGGGCCGCAGGCCGAGCGCGCGGGGCACCGCCCACGTCGCGCTGACGTGCCGGTCGACCAGCTCGTCCCATGTGCGGGAGTCTGTCTGCGCAGACCTCGCAGGGACTTCCGGAACGTGCCGCCCCCCGGACATGGCGCATGTTAGAACGGCGCGGCCAGGTGCTCGCCCGACTCGCCAGAGGTGGTGCCGCCGTGCCGGAGCGCATCGACAGGACCGTCACCGTCCGTCTCCCCTCGCCCCGCACGGAGCTGCGCCAGGCGTCGCGGGTGCCGCGGACCAAGCGCGAGCGGCGGTGGTCGGCGCAGGTGGCCGGCGCCACCGACCGGCTGCTCGAGCGGGGCGACGTCGTGCGGGTGGGACCGCCGGGCGGCGAGCACTTCGCGCGTCCCGACGAGCTGCTCGTGCACGTCGACGCGGAGGCCGAGCTCGCCGCGCAGCTGCAGGAGGAGGGCGCCCGCCGCGCCTCCGACGACGCGCGCCCGCGCACCGGCGTCGTCCGCTACGCGCTGCCGCCCGGCAGCGACCTGCACGACGTCGTCGCGCGGCTGCGGGAGGGCCGCGACGGCACCGGGGGAGTCGGGCCCAACGCCGTGCTGTTCGGCGTCCCCATCATGCGCGGCTGCCCGGGACGCGCTCCGGAGCCGGCGCGCGCCCTGTCGCTCGCCGACGGCGACGAGGGCCGCGGCATCCGCGTCGCGGTGCTCGACACCGGCCAGGCGGAGGCGTCGATGCGCGGGGCGTGGGAGAGCGCGCACGTCTCCGTCGCGCCCGGCGACGTCGACCCGCTCGACCAGGACGGCGACGGCGCGCGCGACCTCGAGGCCGGCCACGGCACGTTCGTCACGGGCGTCGTGGCGCAGGTGGCGCCGGGCGCGGAGGTGCTCGCGGTCAAGGCGCTCGACAGCGACGGCGTCACCGACGACCTCACCGCGGCCGAGTGCGTGCAGCGCGCCCTCGACGAGGGCTGCCAGGTGCTCAACCTGTCGTTCGGCGGCTACACGCACGACGACCGCGGGCTCGTCGCGCTCGAGGCCGTGCTGCCCCGCACCGAGGACGTCGCAGTGGTGGCGGCCGCGGGCAACGACAGCACCACGCGGCGCTTCTGGCCGGCGGCGTCCGAGGGCGTCGTGTCGGTCGGTGCGGTGGGCGTGCGCCGGCAGCGCACGTCGTTCACCAACAGCGGCGACTGGGTGCGGGCCTGCGCCGAGGGCGACCGGCTGCACAGCACCTACGTCGAGGGCACCGCCGCCACCGACGGCGACGGCGACGGCGCCCCCGACCACTTCCCCGAGGCGGGCGCGTACTGGAGCGGCACCTCGTTCGCGGCGCCGCAGGTGGCGGCCGCCGTCGCCGTCCGCGCGGCGCGCACGGGCGAGCCGGCCGGGCTCGCGGCCGAGCGGCTGTGCGGCGACCCGAAGGCGCACCGCGTCCCGGGGCTGGGGACGCTCGTGCGCACGCGCCTGCGCGGGCACCCGGCACCCCCGTGACCGGCGCCGCCGTCGACGCCGGCCCGGCGGCCCTCCTCGTGGAGGCGCACCGCCGGGCGTCGCGGGCCGACGGGCCCGGGCCGCTCGCGGGCGTCCTCGCCGAGTCGGCCCGGCAGGTGCTGGGCGCCTCGGCGACGGTGGTGCTCGTGCGCGAGCCGCTGTCGCACGAGGTGCGGGCGAGCGCGGTCTCGGGCGCCCCCGCTGACGGCGTCGCGGGGCTGGTGCGGGCGGTCGGCGCGCTCGCGGCCGACCTCCCGGGCCCGTGCGCGCTGGGCGCGTCGGACGGCGCCGTCGTGGAGCAGCTGCTCGCCCGCCTCGGCGGCAGCCGGCTGCTGGTCGTGCCGCTCACCGGCGCCCGGGGCGACGACGTCGGGCTGCTCGTCGCCGGCGTGGCGGACGACGTCGACCCCGCCGGCCACGACGTCGCGCAGCTGCGCTGCTCGGCCGAGGCGGAGCTCGTCCGCGGGCTGCGCACCGAGCAGCTCGAGCGGCGCGCGCTCTACGACGCCGCCACCGGGCTCCCGGCCCCCGTGCTGCTCGAGGCGGCCGTCGCGGAGGCCCTTGCCACCGCGGGCGACGACGAGGTGGCGCTGCTCGTCGTCTCGGTCGACCAGCTGCAGTCGGTCGCGCGCAGCTTCGGCCGCGTGGTGGCTGACGAGCTCGCGCGCAAGGTGGCGGCCCGGCTCGTCGTGGCGGCCGGCGAGGCCGCGCGGGTGGCCCGGCTGCCGCAGGGGTTCGGCGTCCTCGTCCGCGGCCGGCCCGGCGGCGCCGCGGACCTCGCCGCGCGCGTCCTGCGCCGGCTGCAGGACCCCTGGACGGTGGGGCGCCGACAGGTCCGCAGCACCTGCCGCGCCGGCGTCGCCGTCGCCGCCCCGGGCACCACGCCCGCGCTGCTGCTGCAGCAGGCGGAGTCGGCGTGGTCGGCGGCCGGCCGGCGGCCCCAGGGCGGCTGGGTGCTCTACGGCGCCGACCTGACCGCCACCGCGCACGAGCAGCTCGTCCTCGAGACGCTCATGCAGGCCGCGCTCGCCGGCGGCGAGTTCGCCGTGCGCTACCAGCCGCAGGTCGAGGTCTCGTCCGGCCGCGTGGTGGGCGCCGAGGCGCTCGTGCGCTGGCACCGGGCGAGCGGCGTCGTCGCGCCCGACCGGTTCATCCCGGCGGCGGAGGCGACCGGCGTGGTCGTCGACATCGACCGGTGGGTGATGGGCGAGGCGTTCTCCCAGGCCCGCCGGTGGCTCGACGACGGGCTCGGCCGGCTCCGCATGGCGGTGAACGTCTCGGGCGCGACGCTCGCCGAGCCGGGGTTCGCGGCCTCGGTGCTCGACGCCGTCGGCGCGGCGGCGCTCGACCCGCACGACGTCGAGGTGGAGGTCACCGAGAGCCTCGAGCTGCTCGAGGGCGTCGACGCCGTCGGGGAGCTGGCGGTGCTGCGGGACGCCGGCGTGCACGTGGCGCTCGACGACTTCGGCACCGGCTGGTCGAACGTCGGCCGGCTGCGCAGCCTGCCCGTCGACCGCGTGAAGATCGACCGGTCGTTCGTCAGCCAGATCGGGGCGGACGGCGACGGCGAGGCGCTGTGCGCGGCGGTCATCGGGCTCGCCCGCACGCTCGACCTCGACGTCATCGCCGAGGGCGTCGAGACGACGCACCAGCTCGCCGTGCTGCAGGAGCGCGGGTGCACCGAGTTCCAGGGCTACCTGACGAGCCCGCCCGTGCCGGCCGACGCCTTCGCCGCGCTCGTGGCGCGCTGAGCGGCCGTCC
>DATMKB010000444.1:0-5851 GCA_035553635.1 Mycobacteriales bacterium | reverse complement strand
GCGGCGTTGTCGCCGGAGGCCAGCGCGCTGGCCCGCAGCTCCGGCAGGTCCCTCATCGCCGCGCGGACCTGGCTGGCGCGGATGTGGGGGAACGCCTTGGCCAGCGCGTCGACCTCGCCGGGCGGCAGGCCCAGCGCCGCGCCGACGTCGCGGACGCCGTGGCGGGCGCGGTAGGTGTCCATCATCGACACGCACGTGCACCGCTCGCCGCCGTAGCGCTCGAGGACCCTCTCGTAGACCTCGGTGCGGCGGGCGGACTCGACGTCGACGTCGATGTCGGGCAGCTGGTGCCGCAGCGGCGACAGGAACCGCTCCATGAGCAGGCCGTAGCGCAGCGGGTCGATGTCGGAGATGCCGAGCAGGTAGTTGACCAGGCTCCCGGCGCCGCTCCCCCGCGCCGCGACGCGCACGCCCATGCCCTTGATGAGGTCGACGACGTCGGCGACGGTGAGGAAGTAGCTCGGGTACCCGAGCTGCCGGACGACGTCGAGCTCGTCCTCGAGCCGGGTTCGGACGTCGTCGCCGTGCAGGTCGACCCCCCGCCGCGCGGCGCCGGCCTCGATGCGCTGGCGCAGCACCGCCTCCGCCTCGAGCACCCCGCCCGAGGCCCCGTGGACCTCGAGCTCGGGGAAGTGCACCGAGCCGATGCCGAGGTCGCCCGCCGGGTCGACGGCGCACCGGTCGGCCTCCCGGCGGGTGGCGGCGAGCAGCCCGCGCCCGCCGTCGTCCAGGCCGGCGGCGCGGGCGACCTCCTCGGCGACGAGCGCCATCTCCTTGCCCGAGAGCAGCGCCGCCTCGGCGTTGGCGCGGTCGACGTGCCGGGCGTCGAGGGCCACGAGCCGCCGGGCGGCGTCGAGGACGTCGGCGGTGGGGGCGTCGGACCGGTCGGCGTAGCGGACGACGTTGGCGAGCACCGCCCGCGCCCGCACCTGCGTGGCGAGCCCGAGCATGCGGGCGGCCCGGGACGTGTCGCCCTGCGCCCGGTGCGAGACGACCTCGAGCACGACGGCGTCGGCGCCGAGGACCTCGCGCCAGCGGTCGACGTGCGCCCGGGCGAGGTCGTCGCGGCGGGCGGCGACCGCGCGGCCGACCTCGCTCGCCGGCCCGAGCAGCACGGCGAGCGACCCGGACTGCGCCGCCTCGGCGGCGTGCTCGGCGACGATCTCCAGGCTGCTCACCGGGGCGCCGCGCTCGCCGGCGAGGTGGGTGGCCGAGACCAGCCGGCACAGCGCCGCCCAGCCCCGGCCGTCGCGGGCGAGGAAGACCGCCCGCGGCAGGGGCAGCGCACCGGGCTCTCCGCGGGCCGCGCGGTCGGGGTGGCCGTCGGTGAAGGCGCCGCCGCGGGCGGGGCTGCGCCGGGCCGGTGCGGGCGCCGCAGCCGGGCGGGCGTGCCGGGCGCGCGCCTCGAGCGCCTCCGGCGCGACGGCGAGGTCGACCCCGAACAGCGGCCGGACGCCCGCGGCGGTGCACGCCTGGGCGAACTTCACCGCGCCGTACATCCCGTCGCGGTCGGTGAGGGCCAGGGCGTCCATGCCGTGCTCGGCGGCGCGCTCGACGAGCGCCCGCGGGGACGACGCGCCGTGGCGCAGCGAGTAGCCCGAGGCGACGTGGAGGTGGACGAAGGGGTCGGTCACGGTCGTGCTCAGCCGGTGAGCAGGTGCTGGGAGGACAGGCCGAGGGAGCCCTCGACGAGCTGGAGGAACTGCTCGGCGTCGCGCAGCAGGTCGTCGGCCTCGCGCGCGGTCACGGCACCGGTCAGGCCGGCCTCGGCGGCGGCCCGCTTGCGGGCCCCCGCGGCGAAGAAGGCGGCCCACTCGGCGAGCTCGGGCGCGACGGCCTGCAGGAGCACCCAGGCGCTCGTGGGGCGGCTGCGGCGGCGCCCGGACGGGCGGGCGCGGCAGGCGAGCACGGCGGCGGCTGCGCGCAGCGCCGCGAGGTGGGCGGCGGCGTAGCGCTCGGCCGGGGTGGCGGCGCCGGCGGCCTCGAGCAGCCCGTGGCGGGCCAGCCGCAGCAGCGTGCCGGCGGGGAGCCCGGTCGGCCGGGCAGGGGCGGGAGCGGTCACGGGGGCCTCCTCAGTCCAGGACCCGGGTGAGGGACCACGCGCCGGTCGACTCCTCGAGGCACAGGTCGAACACGCCCGTGCCGGCGGCGGAGCCGCGACCGGCCTCGACCCGCCACCAGGAGCGCTCCCGGTCGTCGACGCCGCCGAGCGGGCTGACGACCGCCTGGACGTCGGGCGCCGGCTCGCCCCACGCGCGCTGCGCCCACTTCGGCGAGGCCGGGATCGGGGCGGTCTCGAGCGGGTCGGGCGGCGCCGTGGCGGCCAGGCCCTCCCCGCTCGCCAGCGCGCGGACGGCGTCGGTGCGCCACCAGCCGCCCGACTGCGTCCAGCGGGCGAGCACCTCCTGCACGACGTAGAGCCGGCCGCGCCAGAGGAACTGCTCGGGCTCGGGCCCGGCGCCGCGGTCGGTGCGGCGCACCTCGACCGGGTCGGTGCGCAGACGGGTCACAGCTCCTCCTCCTGGTGCGGGTGCGCCGGGGGAAGGCGGCGCACGGGCAGGCAGGCGGTGGGCAGCGCGCGGCGGCGCCGGGCCGGCGGCCGTGCACCCTGGAGGGAGCTCCGCCGGGCGCTTCCCCACGCCCAGCGGTCGACCGGCCGACCCGGCGGACCCGCCCGGCGGTGGTGCGAGAGGGTCGAGGTCCGCACGCACCACCGGGCGGGAGCCGCCCTCCGGCCGGGCCCGCCAGCCCTGCCGGTGTTCGAACACGTGTTCGAACGACGTCAGTCAACCCTGCTCCCGGGCCGGGCGTCAACCCCCGGTCCGGGGCTGGGGACGCCGGCCATGAGCGCCGTCACACGACAGACACGCAGATCGAGGCAGGAACCCGGTCGACCGCCGTCGAAGGCAGTGACGGACCGGCCGCTCCCGCGCGCCGGTCCGCCTGGGGGGGCCGGGCACCACTGGTCCCCGGGGCAGTCCCCGTCCCCCGCTCGCGTCAGGAGCCCCCGCCTTGAGACGTCGCCTCCTCGCCACCACCGCCGCCCTCGCCGTGCTCGGCACGTCGGTCGCGGCCTACGCCGCCGACCCGGCCCGGGTGTTCTCGCTCGCCGAGCTGCGCGCCGACGCCCACAAGGGCCAGGCCCGCACCACGCTCAGCACCGAGGGCGTCCCCACGACGACGATCAGCGACCGGCCCTGCACCGACGAGGGCGTCGCCGAGGGCACCGAGTTCGCCTGCAACGGCGTCGACCTGCTCAGCTTCGTGCCGCAGTCGGAGTTCGGCGGCTCCGCGCCCCTGGTGGACGCGCTCGGCGGCGGCGTCAGCGACCTGTGGGGCTGGGTCGACCCGGCCAACGGCGACGAGTACGTGATCATGGGCAAGACCAACGGCTCCGCCCTGTTCCGCGTCACCGACCCGACGAACCCGGTCTTCCTCGGCCAGCTGCCGAACAAGAGCCCCGGCCAGCTGGTCTGGCACGACATCAAGGTCTACCGGAACCACGCCTTCATCGTCAGCGAGTCCGTCCAGCACGGCATGGACGTCTTCGACCTCACGCGCCTGCGCGGCGTCACCGAGCCGCAGGACTGGACGATCGACGCGCACTACCCGATCGCCTTCTCGGTGCACAACATCGCCATCAACGAGGAGACGGGCTACGCCTACATCGTGGGCGGCAACAACGGGCTGGCCGCGCCCGACCACTGCCTGGCCAACCTGCACATGGTCGACATCAGCAACCCGAAGCTCCCCGTCTTCGCCGGCTGCTCGACCACGGACGAGGGCGGCGGCCTGCTCGGCCTCGGCGCGGCACTCCCGGAGAGCCCCGTCAACTACATCCACGACACGCAGTGCGTCGTGTACCGCGGTCCCGACGCCGACCACCGCGGCCGGGAGCTGTGCTTCAACTCCTCCGAGGACTTCCTGTCGGTCGTCGACGTCAGCGACAAGCCGTTCGTGACCCAGCTGTCGCAGACGCCGTACCCGAGTGTCGCCTACGCCCACCAGGGCTGGCTGTCCGCCGACCAGCGGTACTTCTTCCTCGGCGACGAGCTCGACGAGAAGGGCCCGCAGCAGACCCGCACGCTCGTCTTCGACGTGAGCGACCTGGAGGAGCCGGTGCTCGTGGCCGAGCACCAGGGCCGCACCACCGCGATCGACCACAACATGTACGAGAAGAACGGCCTGCTCTACCAGTCGAACTACGCCGCCGGCCTCGCCGTCCTCGAGGTGGCCGGCGTCCCCGCCCTCGCCGAGGGGGAGCGCGAGAGCCTCGAGGTCGCGTTCTTCGACACCTTCCCCGCGCACGACAACGCGGAGTTCGTCGGCACCTGGTCGAACTACCCGTACTTCCCGAGCGGCACGATCGCCGTCAGCGGCATCGACGAGGGCCTGTTCCTGCTCAAGGTCCAGGACGGCGTCCTCAAGCGCTTCGAGACGCGGACCCCGCCGGCTCCGGCCGCGGGCGCCCCGGGCCTCGAGGTGGCGGCCGCGCGCCGCTAGTCCCGACCCCGCCGACGGCGCCGGTCCCCGCGAGGGGCCGGCGCCGTCGCGCGTCCGGGCCCCGTGCGGCAGGCTGCGGCGCATGACGCGACTCGACGGCACGGTCGCCCTCGTCACGGGGGCCAGCAGCGGCATCGGCGAGGCGACGGCCCTGGCCCTGGCCGAGCAGGGCGCGGCGGTGGCCGTCGCCGCCCGGCGCCGGGACCGGCTCGAGGCCCTGGCCACGCGCATCGGCGACGCCGGCGGCCGGGCGCTCGTCCTCGAGGCCGACGTCACCGACCCCGCGCAGGCCGCCGACGCTGTCGGGCGCACGGTCGAGGAGCTCGGCCGGCTCGACGTGCTCGTCAACAACGCCGGCGTCATGCTGCTCGGCCCCGCGACCGAGGCGCCGTTCGAGGAGTGGCAGCGCATGGTCGACCTCAACCTCACCGGCCTGCTGGCGTGCACCCACGCCGCCCTCCCCCACCTGCGCGCGGCGGCGCAGGGCGAGCGGCGGTGCAGCGACCTGGTCAACGTCAGCTCGGTGGCGGGGCGCGTGGCCCGCAGCGGCAGCGGCGTCTACAACGCGACGAAGTTCGGCGTCGGTGCCTTCAGCGAGTCGCTGCGCCAGGAGCTGTCCGGCGACCACGTGCGCGTCTCGCTCGTCGAGCCCGGCGCCGTCGAGACCGAGCTCGTCGCGCACAACCGGCCGGAGGTGCGGGAGGGGCTGGCGAAGCGGTTCGGCAGCATGGAGCGGCTCACGAGCGAGGACATCGCCGACGCCGTCGTCTACGTCGTCACGCGGCCCTGGCACGTGGCGGTCAACGAGGTGCTCGTGCGCCCGACGGAGCAGGCCTACTGAGCCTGCCGCCGCGACTCGGCGGCGGCCCAGGCGAACACGCCCTTCGACATGGTGGAGGCCTCCGCGGCGACGCGCGCCTCGTAGACCTCCGCACGGGCGGCGTGCACCGACGCGTCGTCCGGGGCGGCCTGCGCGGCGAGCTCGGCCAGGTGGCCGGCCAGGCGCAGCTCGCCGGCGGCGGCGAGCTCCTGCGCGCGCGAGGCGAGCCGGTCGGCGCCGCCCACGAGCGACGCCAGCTCGGCAGCCAGCACCGCATCGGGTGCGGGCTTGAGCCGCGACGGGTTGCCGTCGTACCAGCCGCCGTAGAGCCGCCACACGTTGCGCACGACGAACTCCGGCTCGTCGTAGACCGGGTGCAGGTAGGGGCGGTCGAGCAGGTGCTGCGGCGCGCGGACGGTGTGCACGACGTCGTCGAGCCGGGCGCCCTCGTTCATGAGGCGGACCGTCTCGTCGTGCAGGTGCTCGAGCAGCTCGGCGGTGTCGGACAGCGCCTGCCGCACGCGGTCC
>DATMKB010000443.1:0-2103 GCA_035553635.1 Mycobacteriales bacterium | reverse complement strand
CTGGTCACCGAGGTGCGCGCGGCCTGGCGCCGCGGCGCGGACGCGCGGCTGCGCGAGCTGCGCGCCGCCGTCGAGGAGCGCGCCCGCGAGGCGGGCGAGGTGGCGTTCCTGCTCGAGCCCGACCTCAAGAGCGCCCGCGGCGGCCTGCGCGACGTGCACGCGCTGCAGGCCGTGGCCGCCGCCCAACGGGCCGACCCGCCGTCGGGCGCGGTGCTCGAGGCGCACCGGACGCTGCTCGACGTCCGTGACGAGCTGCACCGCCGGGCCGTGGTCGCCGGCCGCCGGCCCACCGACCGGCTGCTGCTGCAGGAGCAGGACGCCGTCGCGGCGGCGCTCGGGCTGCCGGACGCCGACGCGCTCGTCCGCCGGGTGGCGACCGCCGCGCGCACCGTCGCGTACGCCGTCGACACGGTGCTGCGCCGGGTAGCGCCGCCGCCCGCGCCGCGCCGGCTGCTCGGCCGGCGGTCGCGCGCACCGGAGCGCCGGCCGCTCGCCGACGACGTCGTCGAGGCCGGCGGGGAGGTGGTGCTGGCCCGGGCCGCCGAGCCGGCGCGCGACCCGGTGCTGCCGCTGCGGGTCGCCGCGGCGGCCGCCCGCGAGGGCCTGCCCGTGTCGCCCGCGACCCTCGACCGGCTGGCCCGCGAGTGCCCGCCGCTGCCCGTGCCCTGGCCGCGCGAGGCGCGCGACGCGCTCGTCGCGGTGCTCGCCGCCGGACCGGCCGCCGTGCCGGTGCTCGAGCACCTCGACCAGGCCGGCCTGCTCGTGCGCCTGCTGCCCGAGTGGGAGGACGTGCGCTCGAAGCCGCAGCGCAACAGCTACCACCGCTCCACCGTCGACCGGCACCTCGTCGAGACGGCCGCCGGCGCCGCCGCGCTGACCCGCCGCGTCGACCGGCCCGACCTGCTGCTGCTCGGCGCGCTGCTGCACGACATCGGCAAGGGCCGGCCCGGCGACCACACGGTCGAGGGCATGGCCGTGGTGCGCGACCTCGGACCGCGGCTCGGCCTGCCGCCCGAGGACGTCGACGTGCTCGTCCGGATGGTCGAGCACCACCTGCTGCTGCCCGACGCCGCCACCCGCCGCGACCTCGACGACCCGGCCACCGTCCGCGCGGTGGCCGACGCCGTCGGGCGGCTGGACGTGCTGCTCCTGCTGCACGCGCTCACCGAGGCCGACAGCCTGGCGACCGGCCCCGCCGCCTGGAGCCCGTGGAAGGCCCGGCTCGTGCAGGCGCTCGTCGACCGGGTCGGCGCGCGGCTGGCCGGCGCGCCGCCGCCCCCGCCGCCACCGCTGGCCCCGTGGCAGGCCGAGCTCGTGGCCACCGGCGGGCCGGCGCTCGCGGCCCGCGGCGACGAGGTCGCCGTCGTCGCGCCGGACCGGCCCGGGCTGCTCAGCCTCACCGCGGGGCTGCTGGCCCTGCACCGGCTCGACGTCGTCACCGCGACCGGGCGGTCTGAGGGGGAGACCGGCGTGGTGCTGGCGCGGGTCGCGCCGCGGTTCGGCGACCTGCCGGACTGGACGGTGGTGGGCGCCGACCTGCGCGCCGCGCTCGAGGGCCGGCTGCCGCTGCAGGAGCGGCTGGCCCGCCGGGAGGCGGCGTACGCGCGGTCGTCGTCGGCCCTGGTCGCGGCGCCGTCGGTCCGGCTCGTCGACGACGCGTCGCCGAGCGCCACGGTGGTGGAGGTGCGCGCCGCCGACGGGCTCGGGGTGCTGCACCGCATCACCCGCGCGCTGGAGGCATGCGGGCTCGACATCCGCACCGCGCTGGTCTCGACGCTCGGCGCCGACGTCGTCGACGCCTTCTACGTCGTCGGCCCGGACGGCGGGCCGCTGCACGACGACGCCGTGCGCAGGCGCGTCGTCGACGAGGTGCTGGCCGCGCTCGGGTGACGCGGACGCCTGACGCCGGCGCCCGCGCGCCGTACCGTCAGCCCGGGGGTGGTGGACGTGCGCACGGGCCTCGTGGTGGCGGGCGCCGCTGCCGTGCGGGCACTGGTCCGCCGGCAGGCCGACCGCCGGGTCGCCGACGCGCTGCGCCGCGACGGGCTCACCGGTCTGCCGGACCGTCCCTGGGCGCTGCGACGGCTGGAGTCCGCCCTCTCC
>DATMKB010000442.1:0-3508 GCA_035553635.1 Mycobacteriales bacterium | reverse complement strand
GGGTCGCCGTCCCCGAAGCAGCGCGGCACGGTCAGAAGGTGGAGCCGAGCGCCTTCACCGGCATCTGCAGCTCCTCGAGCATGTCGAGGTCCGCGGTGGCCGGCCGCCCCAGCGTCGTGAGGTAGTTGCCGACGATGACGGCGTTGATGCCGCCGAGCATCCCGTCGACGGCGAGGTCGCCGAGGGTGATCTCCCGCCCGCCGGCGAAGCGCAGGATCGTGCGGGGGAGCGCCAGGCGGAACGCCGCCACGGCGCGCAGGGCGTCGCGGGCGTCCATCACCGGCAGGTCGCCGAACGGCGTGCCCGGGCGCGGGTTGAGGAAGTTGAGCGGCACCTCGTCCGGCGACAGCGTGGCCAGCTGCGCGGCGAACTCGGCCCGCTGCTCGAGCGTCTCGCCCATGCCGAGGATGCCGCCGCAGCAGACCTCCATGCCGGCGTCGCGCACCATCTCGAGCGTCGACCAGCGCTCCTCCCAGGTGTGCGTGGTGACCACCTGCGGGAAGTGCGAGCGCGCCGTCTCGAGGTTGTGGTTGTAGCGGTGCACGCCCATCGCGGCGAGGGCGTCGACCTGCTCCTGCGTGAGCATCCCGAGCGAGCAGGCGACCTGGATGTCGGTGGCCGCGCGGATGGCGGCCACGCCCTCGGCCACCTGCGCCATGAGCCGCTCGTCGGGGCCGCGGACGGCCGCGACGATGCAGAACTCCGTCGCGCCGGTGGCCCGGGTCTCGACGGCCGCCTTCACCAGCGACGGGACGTCGAGCCAGGCGGCGCGGACGGGCGTCGGGAAGCGGCCGCTCTGCGAGCAGAAGTGGCAGTCCTCGGGGCAGCCGCCGGTCTTGAGGCTGACGATGCCCTCGACCTCGACCTCCGGGCCGCACCAGCGCAGGCGCACCTCGTGGGCCAGCTGCAGCAGGTCCGGCAGCCGCTCGTCGGGCAGCTGCAGGCAGGCCAGCACCTGCTCCTGCGACAGGCCCTCCCCGCGCTCGAGGACCTGCTCGCGGGCGGTGGCGAGGAGGTCGGGCACGGGCGGGTCGAGGAGCTCCGTCACGCGCCGGAGTCTGCCACCTGCGGGCCGTCACGGGGACTGTCACAGTCTCTTCGCCCGGATGACACCCGGCGGACGAGCGCCGGAGGCAACCTCTGCTCACCCCGCTGCGTCCTCGGACGCAGCAGCCCGCTCGTCCCCCAGGAGGTCCCCGTGCACGCCCTGTCGACCTGGCACGACGAGCAGGCCTTCCACGCGGCGGACGCCCGCCGCCGCACCTCCTCCGAGGTCGACTTCGGCGCCACCTGGCGCGAGGCCGGCAGCAACGACGCCTGGCGCCTGGCCTGGGTGCGCGACACCGGTGAGCTCTACCTCTGCCGCGCCGACGGCTACGACGGCTCCTGCACCGACGTGTCGGTGCTCGCGGTCCTCGCCGACGAGCGGGACGTCGACGCCCTCCTCGACGGCTGGCGCGACGCCCGCTTCGACCCCGACGGCCTGCGCTGGCTCACCCGCCGCGTCTCCCCGCTCGTGGCGGCCTAGCGCTCCCTGCTCGCACTAGGGTCGGCCGCGTGTCGACCCTCGGCGACCTGGTGCGTGCGCGCACCGACCTCGCGCCGGCCGACCTCGCCTGGCTCCAGCGGCTCGTGGCCGAGTGGCAGCTCGTCGCCGACCTGTCGTTCGCCGACCTCGTCCTGCGCGTGCCGACCCGCGACGGCGGCTGGCTCACCGTCGCGCACATGCGCCCCACCACCGGGCCGACGGCGCACGCCGTCGACGTCGTCGGGGTGGAGGTGCCGGGGCCGGACCTGCCGCGCGTCGACCGCGCCTGGCGCACCGGGGCGGTGGTGCGCGAGGGCGACCGCGGCCGCGTGCGCGTGCGGATGGACGCCGTCCCCGTGCGCCGGGGCAGCGGCGGGCCGGTGGTGGGCGTGCTCACGCGCGAGAGCGACCCGGCGGCGGCCCGCGTCCCGAGCCAGCTCGAGCTGACGTACCTCACCACCGCCGGCGAGCTGCTGCAGATGGTGGGCGAGGGGACCTTCCCCTTCCCCGGGCCCGTCGTGGACCCCGAGCACGCGCCCCGGGTCGGCGACGGCCTGCTGCGCCTCGACCGCACCGGCCACGTCGTCTACGCCAGCCCGAACGCCCTGTCGGCCTTCCGGCGGCTCGGCGTCGCCGGCGACCTGCTCGGCACCCACCTCGGCACGACGATCGCCGGGCTGCCCGCCGGCAGCACGCTCGCCGAGCCGGGCGGCTCGGCGGCGGTGGCGGCGGCCCTGCGCTTCCGCGAGCCGCGGGAGGCCGAGGTCGACGCCCAGGGCGCGACGGTCCTGCTCCGCGCGCTGCCGCTCACGCCGGGCGGGCACAGCCGCGGAGCGCTGGTCCTGGTCCGCGACGTCACGGAGGTGCGGCGGCGCGACCGCCAGATCCTCGGCAAGGACGCGACGATCCGCGAGATCCACCACCGGGTGAAGAACAACCTGCAGACCGTCGCCGCGCTGCTGCGCATGCAGGCCCGCCGGCTCGACGCCCCGGAGGCCCGGGCGGCGCTCGAGGAGTCGGTGCGGCGCGTGGCCTCGATCGCCGTGGTGCACGAGACGCTGTCGCACGCCGTCGACGAGACCGTGCCGTTCGACGGCGTCGCCGACCAGGTGCTGGCCATGTGCGCGGAGGTCGCCGCCCCCGAGAGCTCCGTGCGGGTGCGCCGCGACGGCGCTCCCGGGCCGCTGCCGGCGGAGGTCGCGACGCCGCTCGCCATGGTGCTCACCGAGCTGGTGCAGAACGCCGTCGAGCACGGCTTCCCGGAGGGCGGGGAGGGCAGCGTGCGGGTGTCTTTCGACCGCCGGCCGGACCGCCTGCACGTCCTCGTCGACGACGACGGCCGCGGCCTCCCTGCCGGGCTCGACCTCGCCCGCTCACCGCGGCTCGGCCTGCAGATCGTGCGCACGCTCGTCGAGGGCGAGCTGCGCGGCAGCCTCGCGCTCACCGACCGCGAGGGCGGGGGGACGAGGGCGGCCGTGACCGTCCCCGTCCCCTGAGGCTCACTCCGGCAGCAGCGCGGCCGGGTCGTCGACCCCGACGGCGGGCAGCACCAGGCGCGTGCCCTTCGCGGCGCTCATGTCGTAGGACACCAGGCCGGCGGCGCCGGGCACCGCCCAGACGGTGTTGGCTCCCATGAGCACGACGCCGATGCGGCTGCCCTTCGTGAAGGTCCAGTCCTGCGGCAGGAAGCGCACGGTGGCCGTCTTCGTCCCGGCCGTGCTGACGGCCTTCTCGAGCCCGCCGGCGTAGTCGAGGTTGAGGAACCCGCGCTGCACGAGCACCTGCGTGCCGTCGGGGCGGACCTCGACGAGCAGCGGCGTGAGCGTCTGGCCGGGGGCCGTCGTGGTGACGACGGTCTGCAGGGCGGCGGCGCCGGCGATGCGCAGGTCCTCCGCGAGCGGCGCGGACTGGTGGTACAGCCACGCGTAGCCGTGCGAGCGCACCGGCTGGCCCTGCACCGTCGTGCCCTGGCTGGTGGCG
>DATMKB010000441.1:0-3333 GCA_035553635.1 Mycobacteriales bacterium | reverse complement strand
GCACGACGGTGGGCAGCCTGCCCGCGCGCGGCGGCGCCCACCACTGGGCGTCCTGCTGCCGGGCGTCGCCGTAGCGGTCGACGGTCTGCACCACGCCCTCCGGCGGCTCGACGCCGTTGCGCAGGCCGAGCCAGGCCCCGGCGGCGGCCACGGCCGCGCCGAGCCCGCCGAGGACCGCCCGCCGCCGTGTCACTCGTCGCGTCATCACGGCTCAGCCTCGCGCTCGGCGTGCTCCAGCGCCACCGCGCGGCGCATCGCGCGGCGCCCGGCGCTGCTGTCCTTGGCGTCGGTGTAGGCGAGCGCGAGGCGGAACCAGGCCCGCCAGTCCTGCGGCGCGGCCTCCACCTCGGCCTTGCGCCGGGCGAACTGCCGCTCGGCGGCCTCGGCGGGCAGCCGGCCGCTGGGCATCCGCTCGGGGAGGTCCTCGGGCAGCCCGCCCTCCTCGCCGAGGCGGCGGCCGAGGCGCTGCGACCCGGCCGCCAGGCGCACCTCCCCCGCCACGAGCACCAGCCCGACGCCGACGAGCAGCAGCATCCCGACGGCGACGCCGACGAGCACCGGCTCGCCGGTCACGAGCAGCGAGACCGCCGTCAGCGCGATGGCGCTCGAGACGAGCAGCGTGACGCCGACGACGAGCGCCGCGCCCAGCCGGTCCCTCACAGGTCGAGCAGGTGCTCGAGCCCCACGGTCAGCCCCGGACGGGACGCGATCTCCCGCACGCCGAGCACGACGCCCGGCATGAAGGACGCCCGGTCGTAGGAGTCGTGCCGGATCGTCAGCGTCTCGCCGTCGCCGCCGAGCAGCACCTCCTGGTGCGCGACGAGGCCGGCCAGCCGGACGGCGTGCACGCGCACCCCGCCGACGTCGGCGCCGCGGGCGCCCTCGAGCGACGACCGGGTGGCGTCGGGCATCGCGGGCATGCCCTGCCGCGCCTCGGCAACGAGCTCGGCGGTGCGGCGCGCGGTGCCGGACGGCGCGTCGGCCTTGCCCGGGTGGTGCAGCTCGACCACCTCGACGGAGTCGAAGAAGCGCGCGGCCTGCGCGGCGAACTGCATCATCAGCACCGCGGCGATGCCGAAGTTGGGGGCGATGAGGACGCCGACCTCCGGCCGGTCCGCGAGCCACCCGCGCACCTGGTCGAGGCGCGCGTCGTCGAAGCCGGTGGTGCCGACGACGGCGTGGACCCCGGCCGCGGTGCAGGCCTCGAGGTTGCCCATCACGGCGTCGGGCGAGGTGAAGTCGACCGCGACGTCGGCGCCGGACCAGTCGACGTCGTCGCCGACGTCGTAGGCCCCGGCGAGCACCAGGCCGTCGGCGGCCTCGACCGCCCGCACGACCTCGCTGCCCATCCGGCCCTTCGCGCCGAGCACCGCCACGCGGATCGCGGGAGAGGTCGTCATGCCACTGCTCCTGACAGGTCGGTGTCGCCGAAGGGCCCGATGGCGCCGAGGGCCAGCGGGCGGGACAGCACGTCGGCGGCGACGGCGCGCACGTCGTCGGGCGTGACGGCGGCGTAGCGGTCGAGCACCTCGTCGGGGGTGAGCACCTCGTCCGACAGCAGCTCGGCCTTGCCGAGCCGGCTCATCCGCGCGCCGGTGTCCTCCAGGTCGAGCACGAGCGCGCCGCGCAGGGCGCCCTTGGCGCGCGCGACCTCGGCGTCGGTGAGGCCCTTGTCCGCGACGGAGGCGAGCTCCTCGCGCACCAGCCGCAGCACCTCGTCGACCTTGGCCGGCGTGCAGCCGGCGTAGACGGAGAACGTGCCGGTGTCGGCGTACGACGACGCGGAGGCGTACACCGAGTAGGCCAGGCCCCGCTCCTCGCGGATGCTCTGGAACAGCCGGCTCGACGTGCCGCCGCCCAGGGCCGTGCTGAGCACCTGCAGCGCCGGGCGCCGCGGGTCGTCGCGGCGCAGCGCGGTGGTGCCGAGCACGACGTTGGCCTGCTCGGTGGGCCGGTCGTGCACCACGACGCCGCGCCGCGCGGCCGGCGGCCGGGCCGGGCTGCGCACCGCGGCGGGCGCGGCGTCGCCGTCGAGCAGCGGGCCGAACGCCCGGCGCACCAGGCGGAGCAGCCGGCCGTGCTCGACCCCGCCGGCGGCCACGACGACCATCGACGGCAGCACGTACCGGCTGCGGTACCAGCGCCGCACCGACTGCCGGCTCAGGCCCTCGATGCTCTCGACCGTGCCGATGATCGGCCGGCCCAGGGGCGTGTCGCCGAACAGCGCCGCCGAGAACGCGTCGTGCACGACGTCGCTCGGGTCGTCGTCGTGCATCGCGATCTCCTCGAGCACGACCTCCCGCTCGCTCTCGACGTCCTCGGGGTCGATCAGGCTGTGCAGCACCTGGTCGCTGACGACGTCGACGGCCAGCGGCAGGTCCTCGTCGAGGACCCGCGCGTAGAAGCAGGTGTACTCCTTGCCGGTGAAGGCGTTGCTCTCGCCGCCGACCGCGTCGAGCTCCTCGGCGATGTCGAGGGCGTCGCGCCGCTCGGTGCCCTTGAAGAGCAGGTGCTCGAGGAAGTGGGAGGCGCCGGCCAGGGGCGGCCGCTCGTCGCGCGAGCCGACGCCGACCCAGATGCCGAACGCGACCGAGCGCGCGCCGGGCACCGGCTCGGACAGCACGCGGAGCCCCCCGGGCAGGACGCTCCGCCGGACGGTGCCGGCGGAGCTCCCGCGCGAGGGGCTCCGGGTACTGCGCTGCGCCAGGGGACTACTCCGAGGAGGACCCGGCGGAGACCGGCTCGCCGGCCTCCTCGTTCTGGACGGGGACGAGGCTGATCTTGCCGCGCTGGTCGATGTCCTGGATCTCGACCTGGATCTTGTCGCCGACGTTGACGACGTCCTCGACCTTGCCGATGCGCTTGCCGCCGCCCAGCTTGCTGATGTGGACGAGGCCGTCCTTGCCCGGCAGCAGGCTGACGAAGGCGCCGAAGGCGGCGGTCTTGACGACCGTGCCGAGGAACCGCTCGCCGATCTTCGGCATCTGCGGGTTCGCGATCTGGTTGACCGTGTCCAGCGCCGCCTGCGCCGACGGGCCGTCGGTGGCACCGATGTAGATGGTGCCGTCGTCCTCGACGGTGATGTCGGCGCCCGTGTCGGCCTGGATCTGGTTGATCATCTTGCCCTTCGGGCCGATGACCTCGCCGATCTTGTCGACCGGGATCTTGACGGTGAGGACGCGGGGCGCGGTGGGCGCCATCTCGTCCGGCTCGTCGATCGCCTCGTTCATGACCTCGAGGATCGCCAGGCGCGCGGTGCGGGCCTGCTGCAGCGCGGCGGCCAGCACGCCCGACGGGATGCCGTCGAGCTTGGTGTCCAGCTGCAGCGCGGTG
>DATMKB010000440.1:0-2086 GCA_035553635.1 Mycobacteriales bacterium | reverse complement strand
GGCCACCAGGCCGGTGAGCACCCGCCGCAGGACCGCCCGCGAGCCGGGCAGCACGCAGGCCAGGCCGACGGCGTCGGTGGCGAAGCCGGGCGTGAGCATGAGCGCCCCGCAGCGCTGATCCCGGACACGACGAGGCCCCGCCGTCGAGGACGGCGGGGCCCGGTCGCGGTGCGGGGGAGGTCTAGGCGCTCTTCTTGCTCGCCTTCTCGGCCTTGAGGGCGGCCTTCACCTTGCCCTGGTGCTCGTGCAGGACGGCCAGGCGCTCGGCGAGGACCTCCTCGAGCTCGTCGGTGCTGCGGCGCTCGAGGAGCATGTCCCAGTGCGTGCGGGCCGGCTTGGTCTTCTTGGGCTCGGGGCGCTCGCCGTCGCGCAGCAGCGCGGCCGCGCCGCAGACGCGGCACTCCCAGGTGGCCGGGACGTCGGCCTCGGCGGCGAAGGGGACGGCCGTCTCGTGGCCCTCGGGGCAGTCGTAGACGGTGCGCAGGCGAGGGGCGAACTCGGTGTGCCGGTCGCTCTCGTAGCTCACCGCCCCGAGGCGGGTGCCTCGCAGGACGCGGTCGCTCATGGGGGTGCCCTCCGGGTGGTCTGGCCGGGTCTAGGAACTGCAACGAGCGTGCACCTGGGAGGATTCCCGGGATGCCCGGCGGGACACCCGTCCGGCACCTGCCGCTGCGAGAGGAGCCCGTCCGTGCGAGGTCTGCGGAACCGTCCTGGTCGTCGATCGGCGTCCGCGGCCGGGGGCTTGAGGTCGCGCGCGGAGGCGCTCCTCACGCCGCAGCGCACGTCGGCCGGCCGGGTGGCCGTCGGGGTCGGGATGCTCGCGCACCCGCCGCTGCTCGGCGCGCCGCTCGGCGTCGACCGGGTGAGCGTCGAGCGCACCGGGTGGGCGGTGCGCATGCTGGGCGCCCGCGAGGTCGCCCTCGGCGCGGGCACGCTCGTGGCCCTGCGCCGCGGCGACGCCCGCGCGGCGCGGCTGTGGCTGGCCGCCGGCCTGCTCGCCGACGCGGTCGACGCGGTCGCCGTCGGGGCCGCCGTCGGCAAGGGCACCGTGCGCCCGGCGCCGGGCGCCGCCGTCGTCGCCGTGGCCACCACCGCCGCCGCCGTGCAGGCCG
Organism: Mycobacteriales bacterium; assembly: GCA_035553635.1. Lineage (GTDB taxonomy): Bacteria > Actinomycetota > Actinomycetes > Mycobacteriales > SCTD01 > DATLGD01. Next base: position 974 of record DATMKB010000440.1, on the reverse strand, counting down.
CGGCGCTCGCGAGGGACTGACGCCCGCGACGGCGTCGGCTAGCCTGATCGCGTTCGACGAAGGGGAGTAGCCCCCCTCCGGCTGGTCGACATGCTGGGCCGCTCCGCAGCGGCCCCGGTCAGCCGGGTCCGTGCGCCACGTGCGCACGGGCGGGCGAGACCTTCGGCGCCGGCACACGACGTGCCGGGCCGAGGTGACCCCTGACCTCCGCCCGGGACGGGAGGGAGGTCCAGCTTGTCCGCCCTGGCGGTCGCCTTCGGCGTGGTCTTCCTCGCCGAGCTCGGCGACAAGAGCCAGCTTCTCGCGCTGTCGCTCGCGGCCCGACGGCCGGCCCTCAAGGTGCTCGCCGGCCTGGCGCTGGCCGCGCTGGTGCTGCAGGGCGTCGCGGCGCTGCTGGGCGCCGCCGTCGCGACGGCCGTGCCGATGCGCGTGGTGGCCGTCGTGGCCGGCCTGGGGTTCCTCGTCTCGGCGCTGCTCGTGCTGCGGTCGGACGACGACGGCCCGGCGGTGGGACCGGTGCGGTACCGGTCGACGGTGCTGCTGGCCTTCGTCACGCTGCTCGCCGCCGAGCTCGGCGACAAGACGATGATCGCCACCGCGGCGCTCGCGGCGCGCGAATCGCCGGTGCCGGTGTGGCTGGGCGCCACCGCGGGGCTCGTCGCGGCTGACGCACTGGCCGTGCTCGTCGGCGCGCGGCTGTTCAAGTCGCTGCCGGTGCACGTGGTGCGGCGGGGCACGGCGGTGCTGCTGGCCGCCATCGGCGTCGCGCTGCTGGTCAGGGCCGTCTGAGCGCCCCTCTCCCCGCTCCGCCGATAATCGACATTATGTCAGGAGGACCGCTCCCCGCTGTGCAGGGCCTGCTCGTGCCGGCGCTCCTTGCCCCGGTAGCGGCGGCGGGTGGCGGCGGTGAGCAGCAGGCCGAGCGCCGTGCCGCCGACGACGCCGAGCAGCACGCCGTAGCTGAAGAACCGGCC
>DATMKB010000439.1:0-3284 GCA_035553635.1 Mycobacteriales bacterium | reverse complement strand
CCGGCACCGTCCTCGACGTGCGACAGCGCAGCGAGTACGAAGCGGGCCACCTGCCGGGCGCGGTGAACCTCGAAGCCGGCGCCGTCGCCGACGCCGCGCTGCCGGCGCCGCTGCCCGCCGGGCCCAGGGCGACCGACCTGTCCGCAGTGAACGGCCGCGGCATCTGGGTCACCAACTGGCCCGAGACCGACCTCGACGTGCCCGCGCTCGTCCAGCGCGTCGCGGACGCCGGCCTCGAGAGCATCTGGGTGCGCACCGGCGGCAGCCGGCAGGGCTACTACGGCGACCGCGTCCTGCCCGCCCTCGTGCCCGCCGCCCGCGCCGCGGGGCTGCAGGTCGTCGCCTGGGACTTCCCGTTCCTGTCCGACCCGGTCGCCGACGCCCAGCGGGCCAAGGCCGCGCTCGACGCCGGGGTCGACGCCATCGCCCCGGACGTCGAGACCGAGTACGAGGGCACCTACGCGACGCCGCAGCGGGTCGAGCTGTACCTCTCGCTCGTCCGGTCCTACGCCGGCACCCGCCCCGTGGCGGCGACCGTCCCGCGGCCCACCGAGCGGCGCCTGGCGACCTTCCCCTACGCGAGCTTCCCGGCCTACGCCGACGTCTTCGTCCCGATGGTCTACTGGTCCTGCAACGAGCCGGGCGAGCTGGTCGCGCAGTCGATGACCCACCTCGGCGCGCTGCTCCCGGTGCACCCGGTCGGCCAGGGCTACGACATGGGCAGCGAGGGGGGCCGGCCCGGCCTGCCCACCTTCGCCGAGACCTGGCGCTTCCTCGACGCCGCCCGCCGCGGCGGTGCCGTGGGCGCGAGCCTGTGGACGATCGAGAAGACCGGCGCCGAGCAGTGGGAGGCGCTGCGCCTCTACCCCTGGGAGCAGGTCACCCCCTGAGCCGCGCGGATCACGGTGGGAGAACGGCTGCAGCGGGGTAGGGAGCCTCGCGACACCGACTCCCCTGGGAGGGACCGCATGCTCAAGAAGCTCACCCTGGCCGCCGGCTTCGGCGCCGGCTACGTCCTGGGCGCCAAGGCCGGCACGCGCCGCTACGAGGAGATCGTCTCCAAGGCCCGCGAGATCGCCGGCATGCCCGCCGTCCAGAACGCGACCACCACGGTCCAGGAGACCGCCGGCTCGCTGGCCGACAAGGCCAAGGACACCGTCAACGAGAAGGTCGGCAGCGGCAGCAGCGGCGGCAGCGAGACGCCCGCCGCCGGCACCGGCGCGACGACGCGCTCGACCGCCGCCGCGGGCGCCGCCCCGAGCGCCACCGCCCCGGTCCGGCCGTAGCCGTCCCGTCCCCCTGACCCCGCAGACGAGAGGAAGGACCCCATGGGCACCGTCGCGCACTACCTCGAGGTGAACGCCCCCGCCGACCAGTGCTACGCCTGGTGGCGCGGCCTGACCAACCTGCCGCAGATCATGCCGGACGTCGAGTCGGTCGAGCCCCAGGCCGGCAGCACCGAGGTCACGCACTGGAAGGTGCACGGCCCGCTCGGCAAGACGGTCGAGTGGGACGCCCGCATCGTCGAGGACGTGCCGGGCACCCGCATCGCCTGGGCCAGCGTCGACAGCAGCGGCGCCGACGTGAAGAACGCCGGCGCGGTGCGCTTCGACGACCACGGCGGCACCACCGGCGTCGAGGTCAGCCTGGCCTACGACCCGCCGGCCGGCGCCCTCGGCGAGGCGGTCGCCAAGCTGTTCTCCGACCCGCAGGACAAGGTCGAGCGCGCGCTCGAGGCCTTCAAGGCGACCATCGAGTCCGCGACGCCGGGCACCGGCGGCCCGACGGTCAAGCAGTCCTGACGCACCGCGCCGGCGAGGGGCCGTCCCCGTCCTGGGGGCGGCCCCTCGCCGTCCGCACCCCCGCCACGACCCTGAGAGGACGAGCATGACCTCCCGCATCCCCGAGCCGCCGTCGGCCTTCGAGGCCGAGGGCATCCCCGAGCCCGGCACGCTGGCCGAGAACGAGGACGAGACCGGCCAGCTCGACGGCGCCATGAGCGTCCCCCGCGACGTCCCGACCGCGGTCGAGGACTTCGGCACCACCGCCGCCGAGGTGCACGACGGCGAGCCGCTCGACGGCCGCCTGGCCCGCGAGGAGCCCGACGTCCTCGACGCGGCGGACCGCCCCGCCGACGAGAGCGCCACCGCCGACACGCCGTTCGCGCAGGCCGCCGGCCAGGGCATCGGCCGGCTCGTCGAGCCCGACGAGGGCGCCCGCACCGACAGCGAGAAGGACATGGTGGCCAGCGACGTCGGCACCGACCTCGGCGGCTACTCGGCCGAGGAGTCCGCGATGCACCTCGAGCCGGAGGCCTGACCCGCCGTTGGCTCCCGGCGCAGGCGGGGTACAGGCCCGGCCGTGCCCCGCCTGCGCCGCGTCTCCTGCTCCGCCCCCGGCCTGACGCGCCGGCGCCGCGGCAAGGGCTTCGTCTACCTCGACGCCGCGGGCAACCGGGTCACCGACGAGGCGACGCTCGCCCGCATCTCGGCCCTGGTGATCCCGCCGGCCTGGGAGGACGTCTGGATCTGCCCGCTCGCGAACGGGCACGTGCAGGCCACCGGCGTCGACGCCCGCGGGCGCCGCCAGTACCGCTACCACGACGCCTGGCGCCTGCAGCGCGACCTCGAGAAGCACGACCGCGTCCTCGAGTTCGCGGCGCGCCTGCCCGAGGCCCGCGCCCGCCTGCTCGAGCACCTGCGCAGCACCGACGACCTGACCCGCGAGCGGGTGCTCGCCTGCGCGGTGCGGCTCATCGACCTCGGCTTCTTCCGCATCGGCGGGGAGCAGTACGCCGAGGAGAACGGCTCGTACGGCTTGGCGACCCTGCGCAAGGAGCACGTGCGCGTCGCCGGCGACGAGATCGAGCTCGAGTTCGTCGGCAAGAGCGGCAAGCTGTGGAGCCGCTCGGTCGCCGAGCCCGAGGTCACCGACGTCGTGGCCCGGCTCAAGCGCCGCCGCGGCGGCGGTCCGGAGCTGCTCGCCTACCGCACCGGCGGCGCGTGGGTGGACGTCAAGAGCCACGACATCAACGCCTTCCTGCGCGAGGTCACCGGCACGGAGGCGACGGCCAAGGACTTCCGCACCTGGTCGGCCACGGTGCTCGCCGCCGTCGGCCTGGCGGTCTCGACGCACGCCGCGACGAGCCCCACTGCGCGCAAGCGCGCCGTCACCCGCGTGGTGAAGGAGGTGGCGGAGAAGATGGGCAACACGCCGGCCGTGTGCCGGGCGTCCTACATCGACCCGCGCGTCATCACCCTCTACGAGGACGGCGTCACGGTGGC
>DATMKB010000438.1:0-2492 GCA_035553635.1 Mycobacteriales bacterium | reverse complement strand
CGTCGACGAGGACCACGTGCACGGCGAGGTGGTCACGGTCGACCACTTCGGCAACCTCACGCTCAACGTCCACCGGCGGCACCTCGAGACCGCGGGCATCACCCTCGGCGACACCGTCGAGCTGCGGGCCAGCGGCAAGGCGCGCACCGTGCCGTTCCTGCTCACCTACGGCGAGGCGGCGCCGCGCTCCCTCGTCGTCTGCGAGGACTCCTTCGGCACCGTCACGGTCGCCGTCAACCAGGGCAGCGCCGCCCGCGTGCTGCGCGCCGACCGCGGCGACCCCGTCGTCATCGCGCAGCTGCAGGGCCCCTCGGCGCTGCGCGCCTGACGAGCGGTCTGCCCCGGTTCGTCCCTGCGTGCCGGCCCGTTAGCATGACGGCTCCGCCCGCGATCCCAGGAGCCCCCGTGCCGCCGCGCGTCGTCCTCGTCACCGGTGTGAGCCGGTACCTCGGCAGCCGCCTCGCGGGCGTCCTGCAGGCCGACCCGGGCATCGAGCGCGTCGTCGGCGTCGACACCGTGCCGCCCCGGCCGGAGGTGCAGCGCGCCCTCGGCCGCACCCAGTTCGTGCGGGCCGACATCCGCAACCCGCTCATCGCCAAGGTGATCGCCCAGAACGAGGTCGACACCGTCGTCCACATGAACGTCATCGCCACCCCGCTCGGGGCCGGTGGCCGGACGGCGATGAAGGAGATCAACGTCATCGGCACGATGCAGCTGCTCGCGGCGTGCCAGAAGGCGCCGACGATGCGCAAGCTCGTCGTGAAGTCCACGACGGCGGTCTACGGCTCGAGCCCGCGCGACCCCGCCCTGTTCACCGAGGACGTCGAGCCGCGGGCCCTGCCCAAGAGCGGCTACGCCAAGGACGCCGTCGAGGTCGAGGGGTACGTGCGCGGCTTCGGCCGCCGCCGGCCCGACGTCGACCTCACGCTGCTGCGCTTCACCAACTTCATCGGGCCCTCGATCGAGACGCCGCTGACCCGGTACTTCTCCCTGCCGGTCGTGCCGACGGTGCTCGGCTTCGACCCCCGCATCCAGCTCTGCCACGAGGACGACGGTGTCGAGGTGCTGCGGCGGGCGGCCCTCGAGGACCACCCCGGCATCTTCAACGTCGGCGGGCCGGGCGTGCTGCTGCTCTCGCAGGCCATCCGCCGGGCGGGCCACCCGTCCTTCCCGGTGCCCTCGCCGGCGGTCACGGTGGTCGCGGGGCTGTTCCGCCGGGCCGGCCTCGTCGACTTCTCGCCCGAGCAGATGCGCTACCTGTCGCACGGCAGGTGCGCCGACGTCGGCCGGCTGGCCGCGGAGTTCGGCTGGACGCCCCGGCCGACCGGCGAGGCCTTCGCCGACTTCGTCCGCGCCCGCGCGAGCGCCCGCGTCGTCACGCCCGAGGCCGCCGCCCTCGTCGAGCAGCGGCTGCTGGACCTGGTCGGCGCGGCGCCGTCCCGTCCGTCCCGAGCGAGCGGAGCCCCCGGTGCCTGACGCCGCGCAGAGCAGGAGCCCCGAGATGGGCAAGGTCATCCCGCTGGTCGCGCCCGACGACGCCGCTACCGTCGAGGAGGTCCCCGCGCCGCCCGCCGGCCCCGACTGGGAGCGCCGGCTGGCCGGTGCGCTCGCCTTCGTGCGCCGCCGGGTCACCGGCGAGTACGAGGTCGACGACTTCGGCTTCGACCCCGACCTCACCGAGAACGTCCTGCTGCCGCCGCTGCGGCCGCTGTACGAGAAGTGGTTCCGCGTCGAGACGCGCGGGCTCGAGAACGTGCCCGACACCGGCGGCGCGCTCGTCGTCGCCAACCACTCGGGCACCATCCCGCTCGACGCCGTCATGACGTCGCTGGCGCTGCTCGACCACCACCCGGCCCGCCGGCACCTGCGCATGCTCGGCGCCGACCTGGTGTTCCGGCTGCCCGTCGTCGCGCCGCTCGCGCGCAAGGCCGGCAACACGCTGGCGTGCAACCCCGACGCCGAGCGCCTGCTGTCGTCCGGCGAGCTCGTCGGCGTCTGGCCCGAGGGCTTCAAGGGCATCGGGAAGCCGTTCAGCGAGCGCTACAAGCTGCAGCGCTTCGGCCGCGGCGGCTTCGTCTCGGCGGCCCTGCGCACCGGCGCGCCGATCATCCCGTGCTCGATCGTCGGCGCCGAGGAGATCTACCCGATCGTCGGCAACGCCAAGCTGCTGTCGCGGCTGCTCGGCCTGCCCTACGCGCCCATCACGCCGTTCTTCCCGGCCCTCGGGCCGCTCGGGCTCATCCCGCTCCCGTCGAAGTGGATCATCGAGTTCGGCGAGCCGATCGACACCGCGTCGCTCGGGGCCGCCGCCGCGGACGACCCGATGCTCGTCTTCAACCTCACCGACCAGGTGCGCGAGACGATCCAGTCGACGCTGTACACGCTGCTCATGCAGCGCCGCAGCATCTTCTTCTGAGCGTGACCGTCCCGCTGCCGCCGCTGGACGGCGTCCGGCACCGCACCGTCGACGCCGGCGGCCTGGCCGTGCACGT
>DATMKB010000437.1:0-2527 GCA_035553635.1 Mycobacteriales bacterium | reverse complement strand
AGCACCGGCGGGCGGTCCTGCAGCGGCCGCTTGCCGAGCGCGGTCTGCGGCGCGCGCGGCGCGCGCTTGGTCACCGGGGCGAAGACCTCGGCGACCTCCTCCTTGGTGAGGGTCTCCTTGTCGAGCAGGCGCAGCACCATCTCGTCGAGCACGTCGCGGTGCTCGACGAGGATCTCCCAGGCCTCGTGGTGGGCCGCCTCGACGAGCGCGCGGACCTCCTCGTCGACCAGCGCCGCGACCTCCTCGGAGTAGTCGCGCACGTGACCCATGTCCTTGCCGAGGAAGACCTCGCCCTGGCCCTGGCCGACCCGCACGGCGCCCAGCCGCTCGCTCATGCCGTACTGGGTCACCATCGCCCGGGCGGTGCTGGTGGCCTTCTCGATGTCGTTGGCCGCGCCGGTCGTGTAGTCGTGGAAGACGAGCTCCTCGGCCGCCCGGCCGCCCATGGCGTAGGCGAGCATGTCGAGCAGCTCGGCCCGCGTCTGCGAGTACCTGTCCTCCTCCGGCAGCACCATCGTGTAGCCCAGCGCCCGGCCGCGCGGGAGGATCGTGACCTTGTGCACCGGGTCGGTGTTCGGCAGCGCGTGCGCGACGAGGGCGTGGCCGGCCTCGTGGTAGGCCGTGACCTTCTTCTCCTTGTCGCTCATGAGCCGCGTGCGCCGCTGCGGGCCGGCCATGACGCGGTCGATCGACTCCTCGAGCACCTCGAGCGTGATGGTCTTCTCGCCGGTGCGGGCGGTGAGCAGGGCCGCCTCGTTGATGACGTTCGCGAGGTCGGCGCCGGTGAAGCCGGGCGTGCGGCGGGCGATGACGCCGAGGTCGACGCCGGGCGCGATCGGCTTGCCCTTGGCGTGCACCTCGAGGATCTGGCGACGGCCGGCCATGTCGGGGCGGTCGACGGCGATCTGCCGGTCGAAGCGGCCCGGGCGCAGCAGCGCGGGGTCGAGGATGTCGGGCCGGTTGGTGGCCGCGATGAGGATGACGCCGCCCTTGACGTCGAAGCCGTCCATCTCGACGAGCATCTGGTTGAGCGTCTGCTCGCGCTCGTCGTGGCCGCCGCCCATGCCGGCGCCGCGGTGCCGGCCGACGGCGTCGATCTCGTCGATGAAGATGATCGCCGGGGCGTTCTGCTTGGCCTGCTCGAACAGGTCGCGCACGCGGCTCGCGCCCACGCCGACGAACATCTCGACGAAGTCGGAGCCGGAGATCGAGTAGAAGGGCACGCCGGCCTCGCCCGCGACGGCGCGCGCGAGCAGGGTCTTGCCGGTGCCGGGCGGGCCGTAGAGCAGGACGCCCTTGGGGATCTTCGCGCCGATGGCCTGGAACTTCGCCGGGCTCTCGAGGAACTCCTTGATCTCGTGGAGCTCCTCGATGGCCTCGTCGGCGCCGGCGACGTCGGCGAACGTCGTCTTCGGAGTGTCCTTGCTGACGAGCTTGGCCTTGCTCTTGCCGAACTGCATGACGCGACTGCCGCCGCCCTGCATCTGCGAGAAGAAGTAGATGAGCAGGCCGAAGATGATGAGCAGCGGCAGGAAGCTGATGAGCACCGAGACGAGCAGGCTCTGGTTGTTCACCTGGACGTCGTAGGGCACCTCGGCGTCGGTGAGGGCGTCGGTGAACTGCCGGCCCTCCTCGGCGAGGAAGCTCGTCTCGACGCGCCGGGCGCCGTCGATCTCCTCGCCCTCGGCGAGGGTGACCTGCACCTTCTGCTCGTTGGCGAGCACCTGCACGGGCTCGTCGTCGTCGACGACGACCTCGCCGGCGGCGATCGCCTGGAGCAGGGCCGAGGTGTCGACCGGCTCGAACTCCTCGCCGCGCGAGCTGTTGACCAGCACGACCAGCACGAGCAGGCCGAGGGTCAGGTAGAGGAACGGGCCACGGGTGAAGCGCTTGAGGTTCATCGACGCGGGGCGGGTGCGCCCCGTCCCTCCTGGAGGCGGCGTAGATCGGGTGCGAAGGTACAACGGCCCGCCGTCACCCGCTGTTCCTCGATCAGGTGCTGTAGACCTCGGGCCGCAGCGTGCCGACGAAGGGCAGGTCGCGGTAGCGCTCGGCGTAGTCGAGCCCGTAGCCGACGACGAACTCCGACGGGATGTCGAAGCCGACGTGGTCGACCTCGACCTCGACCTTGAGCGCCTCGGGCTTGCGCAGCAGCGCCACCACGGCCACCGACGCCGGCCCGCGGCTGCGCAGGTTGCGCAGCAGCCAGTTGAGCGTCAGGCCGCTGTCGATGATGTCCTCGACGACGACGACGTGCTTGCCCTCGATGCCGCGGTCGAGGTCCTTGAGGATCCGCACGACGCCGCTGCTGCTGGTGGCCGAGCCGTAGCTGGACACCGCCATGAACTCCATCGACACCGGCACGGTCAGCGCGCGGGCGAAGTCAGCCATGAACATGACCGCGCCCTTGAGCACCCCGACGAGCAGGACCTCCTTGCCCGCGTAGGCGGCGTCGACCGCGGCGGCGAGCTCGCGGACCTTCTCGGCGATCTGCTCCTCCGAGATGAGCACGTGCTCGATCTCCGGC
>DATMKB010000436.1:0-3795 GCA_035553635.1 Mycobacteriales bacterium | reverse complement strand
GACGGGAGGGGCCCTGGACGCAGCCGCCGTCGCGGCAGGCCCGGCAGGTGGCGCCGCAGGACCGCGGGGCGCCGCGCCCGGGCTGGCCGGTCGACGCGCGGGACGCACGACGCCCCGCCCACCGGAGGGTGGACGGGGCGTCGGGCGGTGCGGGGGTGGCTAGACGGCGTCCTTCACCTTGGCGGCGGCGGCACCGGCGGCACCGGTGACGCCACCGGCGACGCGGCCGGGCAGCGCCTGCAGGGTGCCGAGCGCGACCTGGTTCGGGCGCTGCTGCTCCTCGTGCAGGGCCGAGGAGGCGAGCACGGCGCCGGTGAGGCCGGGGATGGCCCACTGGAGCGCCTTGAGCTGCTTCTGCGCCTTGGCGACCTCCGGCGGCGTCGAGGCGGTCGGGGCGGTGCCGCCCGCGACCGGCACGTCGCCGGCGTTCATGACCTTCTGCCCGAGCGCCCGCGCGTAGGCGGTGGCGCCGAGGGCGGCGCCGGTCAGGGCGAGCTTGGTGTTGGTGTTGGCCAGGACGCCCTTCTGCGAGGCGACGCGGCCCTTGTTCTCCTTGAGGATCTGCGCGCCACCGACGAGGTGGGCGGCGATCGCGGCGAGGTTGAACGGCGTCCAGCGCGCCCAGCCGGCGTTGGCGACGCGGGCCCGCTGACGCGGGTCGTCGACGTCGGCCGCCGCGCCGTTGACGCCGATGGCGCCCATCAGCGAGCCGCCGAACCAGGCGGCCAGGCCGATGTCGTGCAGCGCGTGGGCGACGGTGTTGCGCTCTCCCATGGGGTGTCTCCAGGTCTGGTGAAGGTGGTGTGGTCGGTGGCTCGGTGCCTGACCCTCCGCCTACCCCGTGCGCCCGTCCCCGAACACCGCGCTACCGCCGGGGCGGCGGGTCTGCCACAGTGGCGGCGTGGGCGACCAGGCGGGTGACGCGTACGCCGTCGTCGTCTTCCGCGACGACCTCGGCGAGTGGCAGGCCGGGCTGCTCCCCGAGGCCCTCGGCGACGACCTCGACGGGCTCGTCGCGGCCGTGCGCCAGCAGGGGTCGCTCGACGGCATGGCGCTCGTCGACGTCGCCGACGAGTTCTTCGTCGCCGTCCGCGTGCAGGGCGCCGACGTCCGGCTGCTGCTGTCCGACGTCACCGCCAGCGTCGCGTGGGACCTCGCCGCGCAGGTGGTCGAGGCGCTCGACATGGACGCGCCCGACGAGGACGACCTCGAGGAGGTCTGGCCGGCCGGCGACCTCGGCATCTTCGCCGACCTCGGCCTCGACGAGATGGAGCTCGGCGCGGTGCTCGCCGACGTCGACGCCTACGCCGACGAGATGCTCAGCGCCGTCGCGCGCCGACTCGGGTTCGCCGACGCCTACGAGCGGGTAGTCGACGCCGTCGTCGGCTGACCCCGCCTCGTCTGGAGCCCCTCACGTGTCCCACTTCGCCGCCGCGCTGGTCCGCACCGAGCGCGGCTGGGCCGGGTCCGAGCTGGACCTCGGCGACCTCGAGGACCTCGAGGGCGTCGCCGAGGCGCTGCGCGACCTCGTCGGCGACGGCGACGGGCCGGCGCTGCTGCTCCTCGAGGAGGACGACGAGTACCTCGCCGTCGTCCGCGTCGACGGCGGCAGCGGCAGCCTCGAGGAGCCGCGGGTCTTCCTGTCCGACGGGCGCGCGCCCCTGTCGTCGGGCCTGGCCGCGATGCTGTGGGAGGACGACGCCGACGTCGCCGAGGACGACGACGAGGACGGCACCACGCCCGTCGTCGCGACGCCGGTCGGCGACACCGCCGTGCTCGCCGACCTCGGCACGCCGGCCGACGACCTGCTCGAGCTGTGCGCGGAGGAGGGCCTGCTGCCCGGCGACGTGCTGTCGGCCCTGGCCGAGCGCGCCGGCGCCGCCGACGTCCTCGAGAGCCTGCGCGAGGGGTGACCGGCTGGGCGCCCGCCGTGCGGGCGGCGCTGGCCGAGGCCGCGCTCGCGGCGCAAGCCGGCGACGTGCCGGTGGGCGCGGTGGTCCTCGGGCCCGACGGCACGCAGCTCGCGGCCGCCCACAACGAGCGCGAGGCCGGCGGCGACCCCACCGCCCACGCCGAGGTGCTCGCGCTGCGCCGCGCGGCGCAGGCGCTCGGCACCTGGCGGCTCGACGGCTGCACGCTCGCGGTGACCCTCGAGCCCTGCACGATGTGCGCCGGGGCGCTCGTGCTCTCGCGCGTGTCGCGAGTCGTCTACGGCGCGCCCGACCCCAAGGCGGGCGCCGTCGGGTCGCTGTGGGACGTGGTGCGCGACCGCCGGCTCAACCACCGCCCGGAGGTGGTCGCCGGCGTGCTCGAGGACGAGTGCGCCGAGGTGCTGCGGGCGTTCTTCGCCGCACGCCGGCTCCGCTAGGCTCGACGGCGGTGGCGTGTCCGAGCGGCCGAAGGGTCCCGCCTCGAAAGCGGGTGAGGGGGCAACTCCTCCGTGGGTTCAAATCCCACCGCCACCGCCAGGTGCTGACGACGTTCCCGCAGGTCACAGGCTTGCGGGAACGCCGTCAGCGGCGGTTTCTGGCCCCGGTGGTCACAGGGTGGTCACAGGAAGTCAGGGAGCAGTTGGCGACGGGCCTGTGACGAGGGCCGCGACTTGGCGTGCGGCGGCGGCCTGCATGTCCAGGTCGACGTGCGAGTACGTGTCCAGCGTGATGGAGACGTTGGCGTGCCCCAGCCGCTCCTGCACGATCCGGGGGTGGATGCCGGCCCTCAGAGCGAGCGTGGCGTGGGTGTGCCGGAGGTCGTGCAGGCGGATCGCCGGCAGTTTGGCGGCGCGGGCCGCCTTCCCGAACTGGTAACTGATCGTCTTGGGGTGGATGGGTGTGCCGTCGAGCTGGCAGACCACCAGGTCCTGGTCCTGGTAGTCGCCGCCCGTGGCGAGGCGCTCTTCGAGCTGGCGCGTGCGGTGCGTCCGCAGGGCGGTCACCGTGGCCGGATCCAGCGCCACCGTGCGGCGCCCCTTCGCGGTCTTCGGCGTTCCCCACGCCATCCCGGGGGAGCCCTTGCGTTGCACGTCGGTCGTGATGAGCGTTCTCACGATGCGGAGCGTGCCGGCGTCGAGGTCGACATCCTCCCAGCGCAGCCCAAGGGCCTCACCGCGCCGCATGCCGGTGTTCGCGAGCAGCCACCAGCAGCCTCGAAGGCGGTCGCTGTCGACGGAGTCGAGGAAGGTGCGCAGCTGAGCGCCGGACCAGGTCTGCATCTCCTTGCGGGCAGACGGTCGGGGCGGGTCTGCAGCCTCGGTGGGGTTGCGGATGACGGCCTGCCAGCGGATGGCGTCGCGGAAGGCCCGGTGAAGGATCGTGGCGACGTAGGCCACCGACCTGGGGCTCAGGGCCCGGTGCTCGTCGTCGCCGGCAAGCAGGGCGGCATAGAGCGCGTTCAGCTCGGTGGGATCCACCTCCTGCAGCGGTCGCCTCCCGATGGGCCGTCCGGCGATGTGCAGGCGGACGTTGCGCCGGTAGGACTCGAACGTCCCCGGCTTGACGGTGTGCTCGATGGCCGGCAGCCAGACGTCGGTGAGGAAGGCTGACAGGGTCTGCCGCTTCGGCACGACGTAGGTCCGCTGCTCCAGCGTCCCGAGGATGCGGGTCAGCTCGGCCTGCGCGGCCTTCCTCGTGGCGAAGCCTCTACGGCGGGTCTGCCGGCGGTCTGTGCCCACGCCGACGTCGACGATGAGGAACCACGTGCCGTTCTCGGCTTGCCGGACGCTGCCTCGGCGGCCAACACCTGCTGCCGTCATCGCTGGCCTCCGGTGAGACATGAGGATCGGGGACGACCCACCGT